>PALE01000044.1 GCA_002706445.1 Erythrobacteraceae bacterium | reverse complement strand
GGTGCGGATCGCCTCGACAATCCCGCGCGTCTCATCATTCGCCTGCAGGCACAGGAACACTTTGGATTGGGGTTCGCTCATGCTGCCACCCCCAGCTTGCCAAGTCGGCGGTCGAATTCTGCCGAAACTTCTTCGAGCGCAGCCTCGGCACGATCTTCCAGCACGATCTGCGCCACCGGAAGCAGCGCCGCGATCGCCCGCGGTTTCCACTTGCCAACCCATTCGGAAACGAGCGCGGCGTTCTCGTCGCTTTCCTTGACTGCCGCCTTGATCTGGGCGTCGGTCCAGCGGACCGCCTCTTTCGCCCAATCGACCTGAAACTGGCAGGTCATGGAGAAGGCGCTGCCACCGCGCATCGAAATCTCGTCATCGATGATGGTGCCATAGACCAGCGGGAACAGCAGGCCGTCGATCACGAGGTTCTGCGCGACGAACAGTTCGAACCAGTCCTGCTCCACCATCAGGTCTTCGGCGAGACGGCGCAGCGGCTGCCACTCGTCGGCTTCCATCCACTGCGTCTTGGCGGTGTCGAGCGCGTCGGCATCCGCAAATAGCAGCGCGCTGCGGGTGATGAATTGCGCGATCCCGAGCTGGTCCATTGCAGCGTAGAGCGCAGGCTGGGTAATGCCCGTGCCAAAGCCATAGGCCGCGATGAAATCATTGTTCATGCTCGCACCCCACGCAACATGGCGCAGCGGCAGCAGCAAACGGAGCGTGTCTTCCTTCACGTCTTCGGGAATGGCGTGAGCCAGATTGCGCGATTCAACAAAGCTGAAGGATGCCTCGGCATTTTCCTGCTGCTTGGCGCGCGCCATGACATAGCTGCCGTAATAATACTGGCGCGGGTCCTTGAACTCGTACCAGTCCTTCATCGCGATCTTGGTGCGCGCTTCGTCGAAATAGTCGAACCGCGGGTCCCACAAGGGGCGATAGTGGGGATTGCCGGTCGATTGCAGATCGAACGTCCCCTCCTGATAGCGCGAGGCTGGCTTCGATCCGATCCGTGCCGCGACATGCGCATAGGTTTCGCGCTGCGGTTTGATCTCGACCGTCTTCAGATCCATCTGCATGATATTGCTCTCCCGAAAAACCTTGGCGGCAAAGGCGCTCAGCGCGCCTCGCCGGAATAGACGCGCTGCATGCGCACTTCGAAGTCGTCCTGGGCAAGGTCTTGCCCGGTCACATCGATGACGGAATTGTCGCTGCAAAACCGGTCGAAAGCCTCGATCGGCAACAGCAGTTCGACGAAGATTTCCGGAGCTCCGATGGCGAAGTCGAATTCGACGAGCCCATTGGCGCGCCGGTTGCGCACCCTCACGAATTTCTGCGCGAGCAGAGCCATGCCGTCAGTGTGCGTATCGCTCATTCAGTTTGATCCTCTCCGCGACGTTAGCGTCGTCTGGATTCTACTTCGCAAGAGGCGTGCCAACTTCAAATCATTGATTTTCAGCCATTTATCAGACCTGTGGGCGTTACATTTTTGTAAAAGCGGTAGTCATTTTACAAAAATGTAAAGCGCCTTTTCATTTCTCGTCCTTGCCGAATCCCTGACTGCGCTGTGCGGCTTCATTTGCTCGGGCCTGAGCTGCCGGGACGCCGCCGATAAACCAGTTCAGCGGTTCTATCTCGATGACCTGCCCGCGCACCGCTTTGCGCTCGCATTCGAGGTGCGTGACGATCATCGAGGTCAAACCTTCCATCAACTGCGCGAGCTGCTCGGGCGGTCGTCCGGTGAGAGCGAGCACGGTGAAATAGGGCGCCAGCCCCCCGCCTTCGCTCACCAATTGTCCGCCGGTCGCCCATAGATGGGCCGGTGTCGCTGCGACGAAGGCGCGCACGCGTTCGATCGGACGCGGGGTCACCTGCGGATAGAAGATGTCGCAGTAGAATTCGCTGGCCTCGACGAGCAGCTTTGCCACCGCAGCGTCATCGCAAACGCCTTCAGGCAAATGGAGTTGCATGATCGGCATCAGCCAATTCCCTTGCGGCGGCCGGAATCGAGCCCGAGCGTGGAACCAGCCAGAGCATCGGCCTCTGGCGCAAGCAGCATCGAAACCGCCCATGCGACCTGTTCGGGTGTGGTGAAGGAACCGATGGCGCTTTCGCCGCGCATCTCTTCATATTCCTCGTCGAGCGGCTTGCCCGCGCGTTCGGCGCGCGCTGCCGCGACCTTGCGCAGCCGGTCCGTGTCGGCTGGGCCGGGAGCGAGCAGGTGCGCGGTGATCCCGCGCTCGCCATATCCCCAGCTCATCTGCCTTACGAGGTTGGCAAGTGCGGCATTCGCAACGCCGGCCGTTGCTGCATATGGCGACGGTTCGAAGCCGTAGTGGCCGCCGATCGCGACCAGCCGCGAGCCGCGCCGCATGCGATCTTCGCATGCTCGCACCAGCCGCAGAAAACCTGAAACTTTGAGGTTGCACGCAAGCGCCAGAGCATCAGGCGGGGCGTTGAGCACACCGCCCGCCACGGGCAATCCGACCGAATGCACGACCGTTGCCACATCGCCTTCCGGCAACGCGCCCTTGATCGACGCAATCGCCTCGTCGCTGCCGATATCGGCGACGCATGAAACAAAGCCTTCACCGCAATCGGCCTTCACCCGTTCGAGTGCATCGCCGTCGCGCGCAACGCCAACGACATTCAGGCCGCGGCCAAGCAGGGTTTTGGCGATGACCTGACCAAAGGCTCCGGTAACTCCGACGATAACTGCCGTCTCACGCGTCACAAAATACTCCATCCAAATAAGGGTGCGGCAGGCGCGTATGAGAGAGAGAAGCGCGCGCCTGCCGCGAGAGAACCAGCGAATTACAGCTGGTAACGCAGTGTCAGATACCACTCGCGCGGACGGCTGTAGGTGGCCGAATAGATCGCGAGTGCGTTGGTGTAGCCCGATACGACGTAACGTTCGTCGGTCAGGTTGGTCACACCGCCCATGACCGAGAAGCGGCCACTAGGTTCGGTCACCGTCAGCGAGCTGTTGAAGATGCTGCGCGGATCGGCGGCGAGGACCGGCGTGTTGGCCTCGTCGTTGAACACCTGCGAAGCATAGTTCCAGTCAACCCGCGGAGTGATGCTCCATCCGCCCGTTTCGATCGTGTAGGAAGTGCCCGCCTGCGCGGTCCACTTGGGCGTGTTGACGAAGCTTTCGTCGCCCGTCAGCGGCACGCCCGGAAGGATGGTCTGATACTCTGCATCGAGGTAGCCGACACTTGCGTCGAGCGACCAGTTATCGATCGGCTCTGCGTTCATTTCGACTTCGATGCCGCGAATACGCCCGTCGCCACCGTTTGCGGTCACCGGCGACGAACCGTTCTGGAACGTCAGCTGGATGTTGTCATATTCGGTGTTGAAGACCGAGACGTTGAGCCGCAGGCGGTTGTAGAACAGCTCGGACTTCACGCCGACTTCCGCAGTCGCAGCCTCTTCGGGACCGAAGGTCGGTGCCGGGAACGGCGTCAGCGTCGTCGGATCGAAGTTCGGCACCGTAAGACGCGTGGTCCAGCCACCGCCCTTGAACGCGGTTGCGTAGGATGCGTAGAGCATCACGTCATCGGTCGGGTAGAATTGCGCACCCAGACGATACGAGAAGTTGTCGAAGGTCTGGCGGTTCTGCCCCAACGGATACAGCCGGTTGAGATCGGTCGGATCGGGATAGACGAACGGCGGCAGGCCCAGAACGGTTCCGCCGAAGTTGTTTTCATCCCGCTGCGTGCCGGTGAACTCTTTCTCTTCGTAGGTGTAACGCGCGCCCAGAGTGATGCTCAGAACATCAGGGATCAGCTCGATGTCGTTGTGCGAAAAGATAGCATACGACTTGGTATCAAACTCATTGTCCGGCGAGTTGATCTGGATCAGGCCGGCCGCGAACGGAACGAGGTCGGTCAGCGTGCCGTATTCGTGGAAATAGTATCCACCCAGCACGAAGTTCCACGCATCGTTCATCAGAGTGCCGCTGAGCTGCAGCTCCTGCGAGAACTGGCGCTCGTTGGTTTCAAACGAGGGCGCCAGAGTAAGGAAGGGCGCGCCGCCAATGTCTGCACCGAAGGTTGAATCCAGCACGCGGTAGGCAGTGATCGACTTGACCGCGATGTCGTCGGTCAGATCGTATTCCATCTGGAAATTGACGCCCCAGTTATCGACCTTGTCGAAGTTCGCTCCATTGGCATAGCTGAGGTCCGGGTTGATCGAACCGTCGGCGTTGCGGATCACATAGCGATCGTCATAGGGCAGGTTCTGTCCCGCCTGCGATCCCAGCGAAGGCTGAACACCGGCAGGCGAATTCGGATTGCCGCGCGGCGCATTACACAGCGCAGCAACGCCGCCGCCCAGTCCGGTCAGCGCACCGACGGCTGCATAAACACCCGGATCGCCGGTGATGCAGGTATTGTAGAGCGCGACATAGAGTTCCTGGTTTACATCGACGATCGAGAACGGCGATGCGGACTGGTCGACATTCAGATAGTCGACGATACCCGTGACCTTGAAACGGCTGGTCGGGGTATAGACCAGTTTGAAGCGCGCCGAAGTCTGGTTCTCGCCGCCCGAGGAATCGAAACGTTCGCCGTTCTGGATCGGGAAGATGAACTGGTTGTCGGCATTGGTGTTGGTCGGACCGCCGAATGCGCCGCCCGAACCCAGCAGGAAGATCGGATTGTTGTCGGTCGGACCGGTGTAGGGAATGCGCTCCTGCCAGCCGTCACGATGCTTGGTCGAGAAGGCAAGGCTACCCGTCAGCGTGCCCGGAGCGATGGGAAGGTCCATCGCGCCGCGAACATCGATCCGTCCGAAGCTGCCGGTGGTGACTTCCGCCTTCACATAGGGATCATCGCCCGGATCGCGGGTCACGATGTTGAGCGCACCGCCGATGGTGTTGCGTCCGAACAGCGTGCCTTGCGGGCCTTTGAGAACCTCGATGCGCTCGAGATCGAGCAGGTCGACGTTCGCACCGATGTTGCGAGCGAGATAGACGCCGTCGACATAGATACCAACGCCCGGCTCGAGGTTGAACGCGAAGTCGTTCTGACCGATGCCGCGGATATAGGACACGAGGATCGAGCTTGAACCTGCGAAGGACGCCGAGTTCTTCAGCGTTACGTTCGGCGCTTGCGAGCCGACATCGACGATGCTGGTCAGACCTTTCTGCTCAAGCGCGGCGGCCGACACGGCCGTGATCGAAATCGGAACGTCCTGCGCGCTTTCTGCGCGACGCTGTGCGGTCACCACGATGGTGTTGAGGCCGCTCTGGCGCTCCTCTGCCATCGGTGCGGCTTCGTCCTGATCGACGGACGTTTCCGCATCCTGCGCTGCCGCAATCTGCGGAGTCATCAGGGCGAGCGCCACCGTCAGCGCCGAAGCGCTGTGAAAAACACGAGTTTTCATTACCTTTCTCCCCAAGGGCCGGTTTCGCCGGCCATCTCAATTTGTAGTTAAGTCAAAACATTCAGAAAGCTCTCGCGCGGCAGATTGTCGTGCGAAAAGGTTGCCCGGCCCAGTTCGGTCGTGTCCCAGGTGAGCGTCGGCGTGTCCGGATAGTGGACGTATCCACCGGTGAAGACCTCGTTGCGATTTCCCGAAGGGTCGAAGAAGTAGATCGTGGCCCCGCGGGTCACGCCATGACGGTTCGGCGGCACATCGACGGGAATGTTGTATTTCCCGATCAGATCGGCCGCGTGATAAAGGTCGTTGACCGAATCCAGCAGGAACGAAACGTGGTGGAAACGCCCCTCTTCCGGCTGAAGGATGAAGGCGATGTCATGCGGCTTGTTCGAACCGGACATGAAGATCGCCAGCCTACTGCCGTCTTCGTGGCTGATCAGCTGCTCGCTGACCTTGTAATCAAAGACTTTCTCGAAGATCTCGCGGTTCTGGTCGATGTTCGGGCCGCCAACCAGCAGGTGATCGACACGGACGGTGCGCATGCCACGGATGTAGCCTTCGTCGGGGATCGTGCCCGGATTGAGCGTCGCCATCCCGTTGCCGACCTGCTCCTTGTGAGCATAGATGTGCATTTCATGGCCGGTCGGAAGCGTGAATGCGAGACGGCGACCGCTCTTGGGATAGACACCCGCCTCGATCCAGTTGCATTCGATACCGAACTCGCCGAGGCCCTTTTCATAAACCTCGAGGTCCTCGTCCTTCAGCGTTTTGAAGGCGAAATAATCGATCCCCGGTTTGTCGTCCTTGCGCAGCACGATCGAGTACTGGTCGTGCTCGTCGGGGCACTTGTAGTAGATCTTGTCGTCATCGCCCTCATAGCTCTCGATCAGGCCAATGCATTTGCCATAGTGATGGCGCGCTTCGTCGAGATCGAACACGCGGATCGCGACTTCACCGCACCTCAAAAGTCCGCTTATTGCCATTTCACTTCTCCTCAAACTCGACTTGTGCAGCGGCTTTCAGAGCTGCTGTCGCTATTGCTTCGTCCTGGGTCTCGCTGCCGCCGGATACGCCCACCGCACCTGCACTGCGCCCGTCGATCTGGAACACCATCCCGCCGGGTACCTCGGTCACGCGTGGCCGCCTGAGCAATCCGTCGCGCACGGCGCGCGGTGTCGTCTCGAGCATTTGCGAGAACTCGCGCGTTCCCATTCCGAAACTTGCCGCAGTCCAGGCCTTGTCGATCGCTAGATCGCTGGACGCCAGAAACGCGTCCTCATGGCGGATAAAACCGGCGAGATTGCCCGCAGCATCGACCACCGCGAAAGCAACGCGCGCGCCCAGATCATGCGAGGCATCAAGCGCGGCTTCGAGCATATGCGCGACCAGTCGGGATTGGAGCGCTACGCTCATGCTGCCTGCGCCTTCCTTGCCGGGGTCGACTGCGATTTGGAGCGGCACGGTGCATGCGTCACTTCCAGATCGCTGCTCGGATAGACGCGGCACGCGAGAGCATAGCCCGCTTCCTTGTCCTCGGGAGAGACATAGGCGCTGCTCATATAGCCTGTTCGAATGTCGCCCTTGGCGATCTTGATCCGGCAGATGCCGCAACCACCGCTGCGGCAACCGACCGGAAGTCCGGCTTTGCCTGCTGCGCGCATGGCGATGAGCACAGGCTGATCGGAACGGCAGCGAAAGCTCCCCGCTTCGCCTTCGATCCGGATTTCAAAGGTTTCGGGCCGCGACAAAGCCGCGCCTTCCTGTCCTTTTGAATGCCTGTCCGTCATCATGCTCTCCATCAAAGCGCCGACCCTTTTGTCCGGTCACTCCGCCGTGTTTCAGGCTATCGCCCTGTCACCCTTGCTGTTGTGCCCCATCAGTCCGCGGTCTTTCGCCATGGTGAGCGCGGTGTCTTCGATCATGTCTTCCTGACCGCCGATCATCCGCTTGCGCCCCAGTTCGACGAGGATGTCGCGGGCCGGAACGCCGTATTTGCGCTCGCAGTCTTTCGCCGGATAGAGGAAGGTCGAATAGACGCCGGCATAGCCCAGCGTGAGCGAATCCCGGTCCGCACGCGGTGGTTTCGCCATCATCGGCAGGACGCTGTCTTCTGCGACATCCATCAGCGCGAATGTATCGACGCCGGTATCCACACCCATACGGTCGAGCACGGCGGCGAAGACTTCCAGCGGGGTGTTGCCGGCGCCTGCGCCAAAACCTGCCGCCGATCCGTCGATGCGCGTGGCCCCCGAAGCGATCGCGGCGAGCGAGTTGGCAACACCCATGCCCAAGTTGTGGTGCCCGTGAAAACCGATCTCGGTCTCATCCTGAAGCGCTTCGCGCATGGAACCGATCCGTGCGGTCACCTCATCGGGAAGCATGTAGCCTGCGCTGTCGACGCAATAGACCGTCTGCGCGCCATAGCTTTCCATCAGCAAGGCCTGCTCGACCAGCGCATCGACCGGGGTCATATGCGCCATCATCAGGAAGCCTACCGTGTCGAGCCCCAGCTCGCGGCCAAGCCCGACGTGCTGTTCGGCAACATCGGCTTCGGTGCAGTGGGTTGCGACATGCACACAGCCAGCGCCGCAATCGGCAGCCATTCGCAATTCGTCCAAGGTTCCGATGCCGGGGACGTGCAGCACCGAAACCTTGGCATTCTTTACTACGGGCACAACAGCACGCAGATACTCTTCGTCTGTGTGCATCCCGCGGCCATAATTGAGCGAGGAACCGCCCAGCCCGTCGCCGTGGGTGACCTGGATCAGAGGGACGCCAGCTGCATCGAGACCGCTGGCGATCTCGACCATCCTTTCAACCGGGATCTGGTGGCGCATTGAATGCATGCCATCGCGCAGGCACATGTCGTGCAGTTTGACGCGCTTGCCCTTGATCTGTGACTCCATGGTCTGGGTCATGCTGCAAGCCCTTTCGCAATTGCTTTGAGTTCCATCCGGCCAGCCAGAATTTCCGTGCCGAACATTTCGGCAGTGCGGGTCGCGGCGGCGGTCATGATGTCGAGGTTGCCGGCATATTTGGGCAGGAAGTCACCCAGGCCTTCGACCTCGAGGAAGATCGCGACCTTGTTGCCGTCGAATGTCGGGCCGTTTTTAAGGCGGTAGCCGGGCACATATTTCTGCACCTGCTCGATCATTTCATGCACCGACTTGGTGATCGCTTCCTGATCGGGCGTCTCTGCGGTTTCGCAATAGATCGTGTCGCGCATCATCAGCGGCGGTTCTGCCGGATTGATGACGACAATCGCCTTGCCGGACCCCGCGCCGCCGACCTTCTGGACAGCGGCAGAAGTCGTGCGGGTGAATTCGTCGATGTTCTTGCGCGTGCCCGGCCCGATCGAGAGCGAGGCAACGGTGGCAATGATCTCGGCGTAATCGACCGTTTGCACGCGGCTGACCGCGTTCACCATCGGGATGGTCGCCTGACCGGCGCAGGTGACCATGTTCACATTCATGACCGAACGGCTGATCAGCTCTTCAAGATTGACCGGCGGCACACACAGCGGACCGATTGCGGCCGGAGTAAGGTCGATCATCAGAACGCCGAGTTCATTCAGCTTGCGGCTGTTCTCGGCATGGACATAGGCCGAGGTCGCATCGAAGGCGATCTGGACGCCGTCTTCGAGCACATGCGGCAACATACCGTCCACACCCTCGGCGCTGGTCTTGATGCCCAAATCCGCAGCGCGTGCGAGACCTTCGGACTCGGGATCAATCCCGACCATCCACACAGGCTCGAGCACGTCCGAGCGCATCAGCTTGTAAAGCAGATCGGTGCCGATATTGCCGGGGCCGATGATCGCGCATTTCACCTTGGTCATTTCATAGCTCCATCACCGGCGCTGCTTTGCCTCTCGGCGAAAGTGACGCCGCCTACTGCGTAGTTTTCAAGCGGGGTTTCCTGGATCACGACCCGAACCTGCTCGGGCCTGACATCGACGGTCTGCATCGCGGCTTCGGTGAGCGCGCGGCAAAGCGCCTGCTTTTGTTCATTGCTCCGCCCCACGGCGAGCACGACCGAAATTATCGGCATTGCAACCCTCCCATCCGAAGGGCGTGGCGATATGCATCAAGCAAACCGGACACTGATTTCCCCCATATCCTGAAACCTTGCGAAAACGGCATCGCCCGCTTCCACCGGAATTGCTTCGGTCGCACCGCCGGTCAGCACCACGCTGCCCGCAGGCAGAGTGCGTCCACGCGAATGCAGCCATGAAACCATCATGCGGATCGCTTCGGCGGGATGGCCGAGAACCGCTCCTGAAGAGGCAAGCGCAGCAATTTCGCCATTGCGCTCAAGCACCAGACCGATTGTGCGAAGATCGAGATCGCGCGGCCGACGCGGACGTCCGCCCAGTACGAAGCGTGCCGCAGAACCGTTGTCGGCAATCACGCTGGCGAGGTCGAATTTGAACTTTTCAAAACGGCTGTCGAGGATTTCGATTGCCGGTTGCACAAACTCGGTCGCATCAAGGATTTCTTCGATGGTGACGTCCGGCCCGGCGAGCTCGTCCTTCATCAGAAAGGCGATTTCCGCCTCGACGCGCGGATGGATCATTCCGCCGGTGGGAATAACGCTGCCTTCGCAATCGACGAAGTCGCGCATCAGAATGCCGAAGCTGGGCTCGGTAACACCCATTTGCTCCATCTTGGCCTTCGAAGTCAGACCGGCCTTGTAACCGATCAGTTCGCGGCCATCGGCGCTCCAGCGGGCGAGCAGGCGATCCTGCACATCATAGCCGCCTTCGACATCCAGTCCCGGAAAATCATCGGTCAGCTTGGGCATGGTGTGGGGAGCGGCCTGCGCTTCGGCAACCTGCGTTGCAATTGTATCGAGTGTCGCTGCATCAAGCATTTGCGCTCTCCTTGGTGGAGGCCGCACCGGCCTGCGCTCCGCCGAGCTTTGCGAAGCGCGCCGTACAGCTGCCGATCCCGCCGATATGCGCGACCAGTTCGTCTCCATCGGCAACCGGGATGAGCGGCGCGAGCGAGCCTGAAAGAATGACTTCGCCAGCCTTGAACGGCATGCCCAGCTTGCCGAGCGTGTTGGCGAGCCAGACCACCGCATTGACAGGGGAGCCCTGCACCGCCGCTCCGACACCCGTCGCGCACGGCTCGCCATTCTTTTCCACCAGCAGTCCGGCCAGCGTCAGGTCGACGTCGCGCGGATCGATGCGATCTTCGCCGAGCACGTAGACCCCGCAAGACGCATTGTCGGCGACCGTATCCTGAATACGGATATCCCAATCATCGATGCGACTATCGACGATCTCGAAGCAGGCCCGCACATGGTCGGTCGCGCGCAGGACATCCACGGGGGTAATGCCCGGACCGTTGAGATCCTCCTTGAGAACGAAAGCGATCTCGGCTTCGGCCTTGGGCTGGATCAATTGGTCGAGATCGAGCGTCGAGCCGTCCTCGAACTGCATATCGGCAGTCAATTGGCCGAAGTCGGGTTCGAAGACGCCGATCATTTCCTGCACGGCCTTCGAGGTCACGCCGATCTTCTTGCCGACGATCCGCGCGCCCTGCTCCAGACGGCGGGCAATAAAGCGTTCCTGAATGCGGTAGGCATCGACAATGTCGATACCGTCATAGCGATCACGCAGCGGAGCAAGGGTCGCATTCGCACCCCAGGCTTCGAACAGCTCGTCGCCAGCGGTTTCGATGGTTTTGGGATCGAGGGCCATCAGAGCTTCACACACACATTGCGCAGCTCGGTGTAGAATTCGAGGCTGTGCACCCCGCCTTCACGACCGATGCCGGATTGCTTGGTTCCGCCAAAGGGCGTGCGCAGGTCGCGCAGGAACCAGGAATTGACCCAGGTCAGGCCAACGTCGATTTCCCCCGCGACGCGATGCGCGCGCGACAGGTTCTCGGTCCAGATGCTGGTCGCGAGGCCGTATTCGGTGTTGTTGGCAAGGGCGATTGCCTCTTCCTCGCTGTCGAACGGACGGATGTGGCAGCACGGACCGAAGATTTCTTCGCGGACGACGGCTGCATCATCGGACAGTCCGATCCAGATAGTCGGCTCGACGAACGAACCACTCGAAAGCTCCTCAGGAAGATCGGGAATGCCCCCGCCGGTGACTACGGTCGCGCCTTCCTCTGCCGCCTTGGCATAGTAGGACAAAACCTTGTCGCGGTGCTCGGGCGAGATCAACGGGCCGATGTTGGTTTCGCCATTATCCGGATGGCCGGGGCGCAGCCCTTGCGCCACTTTCTTCAATCGCGCCACGACTTCGTCGAAAACGGGACGTTCGACCAGCACGCGCTCGGTGCCCAGACACACCTGACCGCAATTGAGGAAGACCGAACGGGTCAGGCCCTCGATTGTCTTGTCGAGGTCCGCATCGGCAAACACGACGGCGCTGTTCTTGCCGCCCATTTCGAACGACACATCGCGCAAACCCCGCGCAGCCGCCTGCATGATGG
>PALE01000043.1 GCA_002706445.1 Erythrobacteraceae bacterium | reverse complement strand
TGCCCTCCCCCGCCATATCGAGACGAAAGGTTTTTCCTATGCTGTATGATCCCGGCCTGCTCGCTGCACCCCGCCAAGCCGCACCTGCCGCTCTCGAAACCAAATCCGCGGACAGCGCGGCTCCAAAAGGCTCGAAGGCGCGACGTTGTCGCCCCCGCCGCACCACGGGCGACCGTGTGCGCGAGGCGCTGATGCTGCTGGCCGAAGGACGAGCCGGTCTGCTGACGCATGAGGAAAAGGCGTGGAGCTCAATCACCTTTGCCGGAACGCGGCACGAGGTCATGCTCGATTTTCAGGGTGAGGAAGCGGTTGCGGTGGGCGAGGAATTCATCGCCGCCCTGCCCGAGCATGAATTCACCATCCCCGGCCAGCTGGTCGCCGATGCGACGGTGCGCGAAGTCGATCACCGCTTCGGTGCGGAGGAACGGATGGTGGTGACAGCGGTGCTGCTGTTGCTGGAGGAGAGCTAGGGCTCTCCTCCAGTCCAATCCGGATCAGTTCCGGCGGATCACCAGATTGCGGATCTCGGTCAGGTCTTCCATCGCAAAGCGGATGCCTTCGCGGCCCAGCCCCGAATCCTTGACCCCGCCATAGGGCATGTTGTCGACGCGGTAGGACGAGACATCGTTCACGACCACGCCGCCAACGTCGAGCGTATCCCACGCGTCGAGAACCTGATGCAGATCGCGGGTGAAGATGCCCGCCTGCAGGCCGAACTTGGAATTGTTGACCTGATCGAGCGCTTCGTAAAAGTCGCTGAACTTCGACAGATTGGCGAGCGGTCCGAACGCCTCTTCCCAATTCGCGTCGGCTTTCGTCGGCACGTCTTCGAGCAAGGTTGCCTCGAGCATATTGCCGTTCGACAGGCCGCCGCCGCACAGCAGCTTTGCCCCTTGCGAAACCGCATCGTCGATCCAGCCCTTCAGCCGTCCGGCCTCGCCATTCGAGATCATCGGACCGATGAATGTGTTGCGGTCCTTCGGGTCGCCCGCGACAAGCGTCTTGGTCTTTTCGACCAGCATGTCCTTGAAGGTATCGTAGATGTCTTCGTGGATGATAATCCGCTGCACGCCGATGCAGGACTGGCCCGACTGGTAGAACGCGCCGAAGATGATGCGCTCCAATGCGTGATCGAGATCGGCGTCCTTGTCGACGATGACCGCCGCATTGCCGCCCAGTTCGAGCACGACCGGCTTCTTGCCCGCCTTGGCCTTCAGGTCCCAGCCCACGCCCGGTGAGCCGGTGAAGCTGAGCAGCTTCAGCCGCTCGTCGGTGGTGAACAGGTCCGCACCGTCACGGCTTGCAGGCAGGATCGAGAACGCGCCTTCGGGCAGATCGGTTTCAGCCAGCACCTCGCCCATGATGAGCGCGCCCAGCGGCGTTTTCGATGCAGGCTTCATCACGAAGGGGCAGCCCACCGCCAGTGCCGGTGCGATCTTGTGCGCGGCCAGATTGAGCGGGAAGTTGAACGGCGAAATAAAGCTTGCAGGACCGATCGGCACGCGCTTCCACATGCCCATATAGCCCTTGGCCCGCGCGCTGATGTCGAGCGGCTGGACTTCGCCGTAATTGCGCACCGATTCCTCGGCGGCGATCTTGAAGGTGTCGATCAGCCGGTCGACCTCGCCTTCGGCATCCTTGATCGGCTTGCCCGCCTCCACACAGAGCGAATAGGCCAGCTCGTCATAGCGTTCGCGGAAGCGTTTGACGCAATGTTGCAGCACATCCTGCCGCTCGAAGCTGGCCATCTTCGCCATCGGTTCGGCGGCCCGCACCGCTCCGGCGATCCCTTCCTCGATAATATCCGGCGTCGCCAGCGCCGTGCGGAAGGCAACTTCGCCGGTGTATTTGTCGGTGACCTCCAGATCGGTGTTCGGCTGCACCGCCTTGTTGTTGAGGTAGAGCGGATAGGTATCCTTGAGGGTCGGCATTGGCTGTTCTCCTGTACCTATCGATCTCAAAGCTTTTTCGACAGTTCCTTGATGTCCTTGTTCAGGATCTGGTCGTTCTCGCTGTAATCGACAGGGCAATCGATCAGGTGGACCCCGGGCGTCGAATTGCAATGGGCGAGCAGTTCCTTGAGGTGTTCGCTCGACTCCACACGGTGGCCGATCGCGCCATAGCTTTCGGCATATTTGACGAAATCGGGATTGCCGTAGGTCAGGCCGAAATCTTCAAAGCCCATGTTCGCCTGTTTCCAGCGGATCATGCCGTATGCATCGTCACGCAGGATCAGCACGGTCATGTTGAGGCCGAGACGGACGGCGGTTTCCATCTCCTGGCTGTTCATCATGAAGCCGCCGTCACCGCAGATCGCCATTACCTTGCGCTCGGGATAGAGCATGGCGCTCATCATCGCGCTCGGCAGGCCTGCGCCCATGGTGGCGAGCGCATTGTCGAGCAGCACGGTGTTAGGCAGGTAAGCGGTGTAGCCGCGCGCGAACCAGATCTTGTACACACCGTTGTCGAGGCAGATGATCCCGTCACGCGGCATCGCGTCGCGCACCTGCTGGACGAGATGCGGCGGGAAAATCGGGAAGCGCGCGTCGTCCGAAAGCGACTTGGTATGCTCGACCTCGGCTTTGCGATATTCGAGCATATGCGCGAAATCCCAACTGCGGTTGGGGACGATGTCCTTGCGCATCTGCCAGATCGCATTGGCGATATCACCGATAACCTCGATCTGCGGGAAATAAACCGGATCGACCTCGGCGGTGCGGGTCGAGACGTGGATCACGGTGACGCCATTGTCCTTCATGAAGAAGGGCGGCTTTTCGATCACGTCATGGCCGACGTTGATGATGCAGTCCGACGCTTCAACAGCGCGGTGAACGAAGTCGCCCGCCGACAGCGCAGCGCAGCCAAGGAACTTCTCGTGCCGCTCGTCGATCACACCCTTGCCCATCTGGGTGGTGAGGAAGGGGATGCCGGTTTCATTGACGAATTGTTCGAGCTGGCGGCCGCACAGCTTGCGGTTAGCGCCTGCACCGATGACCAGCACCGGGTTCTTCGCCGCTTCGATGGCTTTCACCGCAGCGCGCACGGCCTTTTCCTCAGCCGACGGGCGGCGCGCCACGCTCTTGGGCAGCGGCTTGAAATCGGTCGCCTGTTCCTCGGCGATATCCTCGGGCAGTTCGATCAGCGTCGCACCCGGCTTTTCCTCTTCGGCAAGGCGATAGGCTTCGCGCACGCGGCTGGGGATGTTGTCGCCTGCCGCGATCTGGATCGAGTATTTGGTGACAGGCTCCATCAGCGACACGATGTCGACGATCTGGAAACGGCCCTGCTTCGATTTCTTGATCGGTTTCTGGCCGGTAATCATCAGCACCGGCATCCCGCCCAATTGCGCATAGGCGGCGCTGGTGACGAAGTTGGTCGCGCCCGGCCCCAGCGTTGCGACGCATACGCCGGTCTTGCCGGTGTGGCGGCCATAGGTCGCGGCCATGAAGCCTGCGCCCTGTTCGTGGCGCGTGAGGATCAGCTTGATCTTGTCCGACTTGCCCAGCGAGTCGAGAAAATCGAGGTTCTCCTCGCCCGGCACGCCAAAGATATATTCGCAGCCCTCGGCTTCGAGGCAGTCGATGAAGACGTCCGAGGCTTTTTTGGATTCGGTCATGTTTGCATTCCCCCCATAATGGCGTGCGGACGGTCCCACCTGTCCGCAATAAACCCGCGCTTACCGAGCGAAGGCTGCTCCGTGACCGGAGCTGCACCCCTTATGCCGCCGCTCTACAATGCGCATGTGACCGGGCCGTGATGGCCCAGCCGATGGGTTATGTATTGCAGGATTCCGCCAGAATCCAAGAGGGAGGCCGAAATCAGTAGCCCAAGCGCGGGTCGAAGATCGGAGCGACCGGTTCGCCTGCAAGATATTTCTCGAGGTTTTCGAGAAAGCGCTCGGCGCTGCGGACGAACATCTTGTCCTGTGCGCGGCCCGACAGGTGCATGGTCACATGCGCATTGTCGAGGCTCCACAATTCGTGATCCGAAGGAAGCGGCTCGGGCGTCGTCACATCGAGGAACGCACCGCCGATCCGCTTTGCCTTGAGCGCGTCGATCAGAGCGGGCTGGTCGATCACCGATCCGCGCGCGATGTTCACGATCACCGCATCGTCTTTCATCTTCGCCAGCTCGTCAGCGCCGATCATGCCTTCGGTTTCGGGCGTGGCGGGCACGGCGAGAATGATCCAGTCGAACGAGCCGAGGTGCCCGCGCCATTCAGACGGGGTGAGCGCCCCCTCCCCGCCGCTGCGCCGAACGGTTTTCACCTCCACCCCGAAGGCTTCGAGGCGCGGCTTGATCAGCTTTCCGATCGCGCCATAGCCGAGCAGCATCGCGCGCGTGCCGGCCAGTTCGCGCTTGCCGGGCGAATCCATCAGCCATTCGTGGCGGTCCTGTGCGCGCACCACCTCGCGGTATCCCTTGGCGATGTTGAGCATGCCCATGACGACATATTCGGCAATGGTGATCGCGTTGATGCCTGCGCCATTGGTGACGGTGATGCCGCGCTCTATCAGCACGTCCATCGGCAGGAAATCGAGCCCTGCGTAGATCGAATTGAGCCACTTGAGATCTTTTGCCGCCATCAGCGAGGCGACCATGTCGTCCTTGTTGTTCGAATCGAACCAGCCGATTTCCGCGCTCTTGACGGCTTCGATGGCCTCCTCGTCAGTCATGAACCAGCGCACGTCGAGCCCTTCGGGCAGGCGCGGTTCGATAAGCGGGCGGATCATCCCGGATATGGCAAGTTTGGTCATAGGTGCTCTCTCTCTTCGCTCTCGATCAAAGCCGAGGGGGCGCGAAAGTCAAGAAAGCTTCCACTCCCAGCCGAGTGGATCGCCGTCCATCACATCGACGCCCTTGGCAACGAGCTCGTCGCGGATAGCGTCGGAGGTCGCAAAGTCTTTCTCGGCGCGCGCGGCCTTGCGGCGGGCGAGCGCGTCCTCGATCTCATCTTCGGTGGTGGTCGCCGCCTTGGGACGGATACGCAGCGCCGCGCGGGTCAGATCGAACAGGCCGAGGCCGAGAACGGAGTTGATGTGTTCAACCACCGCACGCTTGATCCCCGCATCGACCTTCTTGACCGCCAGCGCTTCTTCGAGCGCGGTGAGCGCGATCGGCGTGCCGAGGTCGTCGCTGATCGCATTGTCGAACTTGTCGAGGATCGCAGCAAACTTGGGATGTTCGGCAACCGGCTGGCTCGGCGCATCGGCGAGCCGCTCGGCTGCCATCACCATGCGTTTGAGGCGCGTCAACGCCGCTTCGAGCCCCTCCCAGCTGAACTCCAGCTCGCTGCGATAATGCGCCTGCAGGCACATCATGCGATAGGCGAGTGGGTGAAAGCCCTTGTCGATCAGCAGTTGCAGGCGGAGGAATTCGCCCGAAGATTTGCTCATCTTTCCAGAGCGTTCGACGAGGAAGTTGTTGTGCATCCACACCCGCGCACCTGAATTCTGCGCCTCGGACAAACCGCCGCAGCCGCAAAACGCCTGGTTCTGCGCGATCTCGTTGGGGTGGTGGATTTCGCGGTGATCGATCCCGCCGGTGTGAATGTCGAAGGGGAAGCCCAGCAGCTTCTCGCCCATGACCGAACATTCGAGATGCCAGCCCGGCGCGCCTCTGCCCCACGGGCTGTCCCATTCCATCTGGCGCTTCTCGCCCGCGGGCGTCTTGCGCCAGATCGCGAAGTCCTGCGGGTTGCGCTTGCCGTCGACCGCGTCGATGCGGCCTTCCCCGTCCTCGGTCACGGCGCGTGCGAGCCGTCCGTAATCCTCGACGGTGGAAACATCGAAATAGAGCCCGCTCTCAAGCTCGTAGCAGTGCTTGTCCGCGATGCTCTTCGCAAACTCCAGCATCTCGTCGATGTAATCGGTCGCAACCGACCACTTGGCCGGCTGGCGGATATTGAGCGCCTTCACATCGGCCCAATAGGCCTGCGTGTAATGCTGCGCGATGTCCCAGATCGACTGCGCTTTCTCCGCAGCCATCTTCTCCATCTTGTCCTCACCCGCATCGGCATCATCGGTCAGGTGGCCGACATCGGTGATGTTAATGATGTGGGTGAGCTTGTATCCTTTGTAGGACAGCGTCCGCCCCAGCACGTCGGCAAAGACATAGGCGCGCATATTGCCGATGTGCGGGTAATTATAGACCGTAGGCCCGCAGGTATAGACGCGCGCCTCGCCAGCGTGAACGGGCACGAAGGGTTCTTGTGTGCGGGTGAGCGAGTTGAAGAGCGTAAGGTCGGTCATTTGGGAGGGCCTTTGCCTAGCACAGCGCACCCCGTCAATTATCTCGTCATTGCGAGCCGCAGGCGAAGCAATCCATCTCCTGCCGCTTCCGCATTATGCGAGGTCGGTCGATGGATTGCCGCGCATCCCTCCGGGCTGCTCGCTATGACGAAGAAACTCAAAACCCGACGAACTTCACCTGATCGTCCAGCGCCACGCGCTCGCGCTCGAAATTGTTGATCGGCGCGTCTTCGTCGCGATAGCCGATCGCCATGCCACAGAAGAACATGTAGCGTTCCTTGTCGATCCCGATGTGGTCACGGATCACGTCGGCCCACAGCGCCATGTACTCCTGAAAACAGCTGTCGAGCCCCTCCTCGCGCAGCAGCAGCGCGACGGTTTGCAGCCACATGCCCGTGTCCGACCATTGCGCCTCTTTCATCAGGCGCGGGAAATAGCAAAACAGCACCGCCGGCGCGCCAAAGCTGACCGTGTTGCGCGCCATTGCGGCCATGCGCGCCTCGCCATCGTCGCGCGCAATCCCGAGTGCGCCGAACATGCCGCGCGAAATGCCGTGCAAACGCTCGGTATAGGCGTCCTCCTGACCCGGCGCGGACCAGTCGTATTCGGCCTGTTGCGGCGGGGTTGCCTGCATCTTTTCCTGAAGCGCCTTCAGCGGCTCTCCGGTGAGGATCGTCGCCTCCCACGGCTGGTAATTGCAGCCCGATGCGGCCCAGCGCGCTGTGTCCATGACACGGCGCAGGGTTTCGAGATCAACGGGTTTGTCGAGGAATTGCCGGACAGAGCGGCGGCTGGTGACAGCTTCGGTTACGTTCATACAAGCGATGCCTATAGAGCGCGCAAGAAGGTTTCAAGTCACCACCCTTTTTGCGCGCAGGTTTCGCGGGAGCGTTTTGCTCACCTCGCTTTAACCCCGTGCTTGCATGGCGGGGCAGGAAGCGTAACATTCACACGCACAATTTGCCGGGGGGGCCAATGGTCGACGTCTTCATCTCCTATTCGCGAGCCGACGAGGATTCGGTGCGCCGCCTTGCGCAGAAGATCGAGGCGGAAGGCTATGCCGTGTGGTGGGACGCAGAGCTTCCCCCGCACAAAAGCTATGGCGAAGTGATCGAGGAAAAGGTCAGGATGGCAAAGGCTGCCATCGTGGTCTGGTCGCCCACCGCCGCCGCATCCGAGTGGGTGCGTGCCGAGGCGGACATGGCGCGCTCCGAAAAGAAGCTGATCCAGACCGCGCTGGGCGACATCATGCCCCCGCTGCCCTTCAACCAGATCCAGTTTGCCGACATCGGCGATTGGCAGGGCGAGGACGATCATTCCGGCTGGCGCAAGGTCAAAGCGAGCCTTGCCGAATTGTGCGGTCGGGGAGAACTGGCGGATGGAGCGCCCGCGGCTGTCGCGGCGAATCCCGCCGCGCCCGTGGCACCGCCTCCGCCACCTGCTCCGGCCCCAACGCCAGAACCGACCTCCACACCGACTCCGGTGCAGCCGCTGATGGGTCCGCCTCCCGGTTCGCTCGAAGCGCACCGGCCCAAGCCCGGCTCGACGCCGAAATGGCCGATCTTTCTGGGTGTCGGTATCGGCGCGCTGGGGCTGATCGGCGGAGTGGCCGTCGTGCTCGATCTGCCCGAAGACGATTACGAAGAGATCGATTACGCGCCGGTTGCACTCGCGGACCCTGTACCGACCGAGGCAACGCCGGAACCCTTCGTCACTCCAACGCCGACGCCAACCCCGACACAGACCGCTGCTCCCCCTCCCGTGCAACCCGCAGCGCCGTCCTATCCGCGCGGGCCGCAGACCTTCTCGGGCTCGCTCAATCAGGGGCAATCGCGCAATTACGCGGTCGGGCTCAACGCCAACACCAGCTACATGATTTCGGCCCAGTGCGATCAGGACTGCACCGATATCGACATGTGGCTGTATGACGAGAACGACAATCTGATCGACGAGGACACGCTCGACGACGACTATCCGATCCTTGAGGTATCCCCGATCCGCAGCGCGGAATTCCAGATGCGCATCCAGATGTTCTCGTGCAGCATCGAACCCTGCGGGATCGAAATCACCGTGCAGCCGCAGTAGAGCGGCAAAGCGGATTTAGCGCCGCCGCGCTCCGGATTTTCCGCCCTTCTCATCCTCGAACAGTTCGGCGAGCTGCTCCATGATCGTGCCGCCGAGTTGTTCGACATCCATGATCGTCACTGCGCGGCGGTAATAGCGCGTCACATCGTGGCCGATGCCGATGGCGACCAGCTGGACGGGACTGACTTTTTCGATCCAGTCGATCACGCCGCGCAAATGCGCTTCGAGATAGCCCGCCGAGTTGACGCTCAGAGTGCTATCATCGACCGGCGCGCCGTCGGAAATCACCATCAGGATGCGACGTTCCTCGGGGCGGTAGATCAGGCGGCTGTGCGCCCATAGCAGCGCCTCGCCGTCGATGTTTTCCTTCAGCAGCCCCTCGCGCATCATCAGGCCGAGATTGCGGCGCGCGCGGCGCCAGGGCTCGTCGGCCTGTTTGTAGATGATGTGGCGCAGATCGTTGAGGCGGCCGGGCCCTTGTGGCTTGCCGTCGGCCAGCCATGCCTCGCGCGCCTGTCCGCCCTTCCACGCGCGCGTGGTGAAGCCGAGGATCTCGGTCTTGACCCCGCAGCGCTCCAGAGTGCGCGCCAGAATATCGGCGCTGATCGCGGCGATGGAGATCGGGCGACCACGCATCGAGCCGGAATTGTCGATCAGCAGGGTGACGATGGTGTCCTTGAACTCGACATCGCGTTCGACCTTGTAGCTGAGCGCGGTGCCGGGCGAGACGACCACGCGGCTGAGGCGGGCTGCATCGAGCACACCCTCTTCCTGATCGAAGTCCCAGCTGCGGTTCTGCTGCGCCATCAGGCGGCGCTGGAGGCGGTTGGCGAGCCGTGTCACCACGCCCTGAAGCCCTGTCAGCTGGCTGTCGAGATAGGCGCGCAGGCGGTCGAGTTCCTCGGCATCGCACAGTTCGGGCGCTTCGACTTCCTCGTCGAAGCGTTCGGTGAAAGCTTTGTATTCGAGGCCCTCGGGAATGTCGGCTTGCGGGCGGTTCGGGCGCGTGGGCGCGGCGGATTGCTCGCCCTCCTCGCCCTGCTCGCCGTCCTGCATGTCTTCCTCGCCCGACATTTCGGCATCGGATTCGCCGTCGGCATCGCCTTCGGCCATTTCACCTGCGGCTTCGGAGCTTTGCGGATCGGCCTCGCCTTCGCGCTGTTCGTCGCCGTCCTCTTCCTCCTGCTCGCCCTCGTCCTCGTCCGAATCGTCGTTTTCGGTCTGGTCGGGCTCGTCCATCGGACGGGTCAGGTCGAGGTCGCGCAACATGTCGAGCGTGAACTTCTGGAACGCGGCCTGATCGTCAAGACTGTCGACGAGCGAAGTGAAATCATCGCCAATCGCGGCTTCGATCGCCTCGCGCACCAGCCCCACGCCTGCCTCGGCGCGTTTCGGGATCGGCTCGCCGGTCAGCTGTTCGCGCAGCATCAGCGAGAGCGCGGTCTGGAGCGGTACTTCGGACGAATTCTGCGCCCGCGCAATCGGATCGGACGCGGTGCGCATCTCGGTCGCGGCGTCGAGGTTCGACTTGATTCCGCCGAAGCGCGTCGAGCCCAGCGCCTCATACCGCACCTGCTCGATCGCATCGTAGCAGGCGCGCGCAATCGGCTCCGGCGGTGCGCCGCGCGCGTGCAGGCCGGTGTCGTGGTGGCGCAGCTTCAATGCGAAACTGTCGGCAAAACCACGCGCCTCGGTCACCTGTTCGGGCGGCAGATCGCGCCCGGGCAGCGGCACGCGAAAACGGTTGCCCGCAGCCCCCGGCACATCCGCACTCCACGCGACCTCCACCGCAGGGTCGCGCGCAATCGCACGCGAAGCCCCGGTGAGCGCGAGCTTGAACCGGTCGAGAGGGGATTCTTCAGCCATTCAGAACCTAGATAATGCTCTGGCCCGTCGCTGCCCAGTCCTTGAGGAAGCCTTCGATGCCCTTCTCGGTCAGGACATGCTTGAACAGGTCCATGATCACCTTGGGCGGCGCGGTCATCACATCGGCGCCGATCTTGGCGCTTTCGAGCACGTGCGTGACATGACGCACGCTGGCGACGAGGATTTCGGTGCCGAAGTTGTAGTTGTCGTAGATCAGGCGGATGTCTTCGATCAGGTCCATCCCGTCAAAGCCGTTGTCGTCATGGCGACCGACGAAGGGCGACACGAACGTCGCACCCGCCTTTGCCGCCAGCAGCGCCTGATTGGCCGAGAAGCACAGCGTCACATTGACCATCGTGCCGTCGCCGGTCAGCGCCTTGCAGGTCTTCAGACCATCGACCGTCAGCGGCACCTTGATGCAGACATTGTCGGCGATCTTGCGGAGGACTTCGGCCTCTTTCATCATCGTTTCATGGTCGAGCGCGACGACTTCGGCGCTGACGGGACCATCGACGATGCCGCAGATTTCCTTCGTCACTTCCATGAAGTCGCGGCCCGACTTGTGGATCAGCGAAGGGTTGGTGGTGACGCCATCGAGCAGGCCGGTGGCGGCGAGTTCCTTGATCGGTTCGATCTCGGCGGTGTCGACGAAGAATTTCATGGGCGCGGCTCTCTTGTTTACGCTTGCAGTTCTGCGGGCGTGCTTGCCCACCTGCGGGCGGATTGGCAACCGCTCGCAGCACTTGCGCGGGGAGAAATCGGGCTAGATTTGCGCCGCAGCGCCGAACACGCCGATCAGCACGGGGTCGCGGGTCGCTTCGGGATTGGCGCGGATTGCGGCTTCTTCGATCCCGATCTCGTTCCACACCGCATCGTCGATTGTGCCCGAAAGACGCCGCGCCATGCCGCTGACATTGGTTCCCGCCGCCGCGTCTATCAATTGGCCGACGAGCGGGTCCGATGCGATACGGATCGCCTCGCCCAGTTCGGGCACCATCGCCTCGATCAGCGTGCCACCCATCTCGCCGCGCAGCAATTGGGTCGCCGCGGTCGGACCGCCGCGCACGATGGCAACCGCGTTCTGGAAGCCGATCACCTCCACCGCATCGCGCACAATGGGCGCAGCGACATAGGAGCCTTCGATAGCGATATCGGCAAAGGCTTCCTCCAGCCGGTCCTTGAACAAGGTCGAGGTGAGAATACGCGAAAGCACATCGCCGCGCGTGCCGAGCAGATTGCCGAGGCCGAGCTGCGCGACCTGTTCGTCCCAAAAGCCGTCGGGCGCGGTCAGGCGGGCAAAGGCGTTTTCGCTGGCGCGCAGCAGCAGGCGGCGGATCGCTTCGGTCAGACTGAAGGCGGGATAGGTCGCGCAGGCGGGCAAAGCCAGCAACGCTGCCCCTCCCACCCCTGCTCCCAGCAGACTGCGGCGATTGATTTTGCTGTCTTCCAACCCGTTCATATTCTTTCTCTCCTGCTTGTGATCGGAGCGTAACTCGCCCCATATGGAGCGGCAATTATGAACCGCGTCCGACTTCTCGTTCTCAATGCCGCGCTCGGCCCGCTCGACTACAAGCTGGCCGAGGGTCAGGTGGTGGAAGCAGGAAGCGTGGTGGTCGCGCCGCTGGGTCCGCGCACCGTGACGGGAATCGTGTGGGACGAAGGACGGCTTCCCGGCGCAGAGGTCGACGCCTCGAAACTGCGCGCCTTGCGCGAGATCGTGCCCGTCCCCCCGCTGTCCGCTCCCTTGCGCCGCCTGATCGAATGGACCGCCGATTATTACTGCGCGAACCTCGCCAGCGTGGCGCGCATGGTGCTGTCGAGCGGCGGGGCGCTGGGCGGGCCGACCACCATGACCGAATACCGCCTGTCGGGCGGCGTGCCCGAACGCATGACCGCACAGCGGCAGGCGGCGATTGAAGGGCTGGAAGGCGAACAGGGCACGATCCGCGAGCTGGCAGGGATTGCGGGCGTCTCCGAAGGGGTGCTGCGCGGGCTCGTCAATCAGGGGGTGGTCGAGCCGGTGAGCGTCTCGATCGACCGCCCCTATGAGCAGGCCGATCCCGACTATCACCAGCCCGCGCTCTCGCCCGACCAGTTGGCGGTCGCCAAGCAATTGGTGAGCGCGGTGGAGGCACGCAAGTTCGAGCCCTTCCTGCTCGACGGTGTGACCGGTTCGGGCAAGACCGAGACCTATTTCGAACCCGTCGCAGAGGCGATCCGAATGGGGCGGCAGGTGCTGGTGCTGCTCCCCGAAATCGCGCTGACCGAGAATTTCCTAGCCCGTTTCGAGGAACGCTTCGGCGCGGCGCCTGTCCAGTGGCACTCCTCGCTCAAATCGACCGAGCGGCGGCGGGCCTGGCGCGCGATTGCGGATGGCAGCGCGCAAGTCATCGTTGGCGCGCGTTCGGCGCTGTTCCTGCCTTACAGGAACCTTGGGCTGATCGTTGTCGACGAGGCTCACGAGATCAGTTTCAAGCAGGACGACGGCGTGCGCTACAACGCCCGCGATGTCTCGGTGATGCGCGCGCGGTTCGAGGATATTCCGGTGGTCCTCGCAAGCGCCACGCCCGCGCTCGAAAGCCTGCATATGGCCTCCACCGGCACATATACACGGCTCGAACTGCCCAGCCGTTTCGGCGGGGCGCAATTGCCGACGATCCGGCTGGTCGATCTCACCCATGAAAAGCCCGCGCACGGCCACTGGCTCGCCGCGCCCCTGATCGACGGGATCGAAGCGCGGCTGGCGGCGGGCGAGCAATCGCTGCTGTTTCTCAACCGCCGCGGCTATGCGCCGCTGACGCTGTGCCGCAATTGCGGGCACCGGTTCCAATGCCCCAATTGCAGCGCGTGGCTGGTCGAACACCGCCTTTCCGCCCGCCTCGCCTGCCACCATTGCGGGCTTGAAACCGCACCGCCCGAAAAATGCCCCGATTGCGGCGAAAGCGACTGCCTTGTTGCCTGCGGCCCCGGCGTGGAACGGATCGCGGACGAGGTGGCGGCGCTCTTCCCCGAAGCGCGCGTCGCGGTGGCGACATCGGACACGCTCGGCTCACCCGAGCGAGCGGCGCAATTCCTCGCGCAGGTCGAGAGCAAGGCGATCGATGTGATTGTCGGCACGCAATTGGTGACCAAGGGCTTCCACTTCCCCGAACTGACGCTGGTGGGTGTGGTCGATGCCGATCTCGGCCTCGAAGGCGGCGATCTGCGCGCGGCCGAGCGCACCTACAGCCAGGTCGCGCAGGTCGCGGGGCGCGCCGGACGCGGCTCGAAACCGGGCGAAGTGCTGATCCAGACGCGCCACCCTGAAGCCAGCGTTATCGCGGCGCTTGCCAATGGCGACAGGGACGCCTTCTACGAAGCCGAAACCGAGGCGCGCCGCGATGCCGGCGCGCCGCCGTTCGGACGCTGGGCCTCGATCATCCTGTCGAGCGAGGACGAGCGCGAGGCGCGCGCAGCCGCCGCGCGGCTGGGCGACAACCGCCCGCATCTCGATGACATCATGATCCTCGGCCCCGCCCCTGCCCCGCTGGCGCTGCTGAGGGGTCGCTACCGCTACCGCTTCCTGATCAACGCCCGCCGCAGCGCGCGCTTGCAGGATGTCATCCGCGAGTGGATCGGACGGCTCGACTTCCCGCCCGGCGTGCGCGTCGGC
>PALE01000042.1 GCA_002706445.1 Erythrobacteraceae bacterium | reverse complement strand
CCCGATAATCTGCTCTTCTGAAAACCTCGTACGCTTCATCGTCTGTCCTTCCTTCAAGGCCAGACTCTAATCACTCGTGGAGGAAAATCAGGGGGTCTGCAGCTGCCTTGCATGCTGCAATCGCTGCTATGTTGCCCTTTCCGGCACGCTGAAGCGTATCGGCGCGCAGCTATACAAGGATGCTGCGGGTGGCGCGCACGATTGCCGATCTTGCAGGTGCGCGGCAGGTCGGGCGCGCGCATATTGCCGAGGCGCTGAGCTATCGCCAGACGATTGGGCGAGGATAGGCGTGCGCGGGTAGGCGGGCGCGGTTAGGCTCCCTCGAACTCGCGCACCACTTCCAGAAACGCGCCGCCCCATGTCTCCAGCTTCTTCGCACCGACACCCTGTATCTCGCCCATTTGCGAGAGCGTGCCGGGGCGGTCGGCGGCGAAGGCGCGCAGCACGCTGTCGTGGAAGATAATGTAGGCAGGCACGCCGTTTTCCTTGGCGAGCACGGCGCGCTTGGCCCTCAGCGCATCGAACAGCGGATCGCCGACCGGGTTCGGAATGGCACCGGCCCGCTCGCGGCGGCCACGCTTCTTCGCGGGCGGCTCGGTGATCGCCACCGCAGATTCGCCCTTGAGCACATCACGCGCACCCGGTCCCAGCGCGAGCCCGCCATGCTCGGTCGGCACCAATATCTCGTGCGCGGTGAGATTGCGGGCGACTGCGCGCAGCAAGGGCGCTTCGTCGTCCTTGAGGATGCCGAACACAGATAGCCGGTCATGCCCGCGGCTCGTCACCCGCTCGTCCTCTCGGCCCAGCAGCACCTTCTCGATATGGCCGATGCCGAAGCTCTGACCGGTGCGATAGACCGCAGAGAGCAGCTTTTGCGCCAGCTCGGTCACGTCGAGCACCTTGGGCGGTTCCAGACAATTGTCGCAATTGCCGCAGGTCGCGGGCGGGTCTTCGCCGAAATGCCTGAGCAGGATGGCGCGGCGGCATCCGGCGCTTTCGACCAATGCGGCGAGATTGTTGAGCCGGGCCCGCTCGGCAGGCAGGCGCGATTCCTCGACATCGCCGAGCCACTGGCGCGCCTTCTGGAAATCGCCTGCCGCCCAAAGCATCACCGCCTCGGCGGGATCGCCGTCGCGGCCTGCGCGGCCTGTTTCCTGATAATAGGCCTCGATCGACTTCGGCAGGCCTGCATGCACCACGAAGCGCACGTCGGGTTTGTCGATCCCCATGCCGAAAGCGATGGTGGCGACCATCACCATGTCTTCCGATTCGACAAAGGCTGCCTGCGTCGCGGCGCGCTGTTCGGGTGGAAGGCCCGCATGATAGGCGCCGACCGGACGGCCCGTCTCGGCGAGCTTTTCAGCGAGGTCTTCGCATCCCTTGCGACTGGTCGCATAGACGATCCCTGCGCCCGGTGTGCGCCTGATGAAGTCCGCGATCTGCTTGGGCGCGCTTTGGCGCGGGGTGATCGCGTAGCGGATATTAGGCCGGTCGAAGCCCGCCTTGATCAGACCGTGCTCGGGAATACCCAGCTGCTTGAGAATATCCGCGCGCGTGACCTCGTCGGCGGTGGCGGTCAGTGCAAGGCGCGGAACATGCTCGAAATGGTCGAGCATGGGGCGCAATTCGCGATAGTCGCGGCGAAAGTCGTGCCCCCATTCTGACACGCAATGCGCCTCGTCGATAGCGAAGAGCGATATCTCGGCCGCCGAGAGCAGCGATTGGAAAGCAGGCGTGTTGACGCGCTCGGGAGCGACATAGAGCAGGTCGAGCTCGCCGCGGCGCAGCGCCTCTGCAGTTTCGGCGCGGTCCATGTCGGCGGACGTCATCGAGGCGGCGCGGATGCCGACCGAAGTCGCGGCGCGGATCTGGTCGTGCATCAGCGCGATCAGCGGAGAGATGACAATCGCAGTCCCGTGACGGGCGAGCGCGGGGATCTGGTAGCAAAGCGACTTGCCCGCGCCGGTCGGCATCAGCGCGAGCGTGTGCTCGCCGCCCAGAACGCGGGTGATGACCGCCTCCTGACGTCCCCGAAAGCCGGCGAAGCCGAAGGTCGAGCGCAGGATATCATGAGCGCGGGCCGCGCCCTCAATATCGGCAGCGTCTTGCATGGATTGACCGGCTCCTTCGATGGTCGGGTGCCGGCGGCTTCGCGGATTATCCGGCGGCGGCTTTCTTTGCAGCCTTGAGATCGACGATATCGCCTCTCCCGATCGCTGCACCCGGCGTTGCTACAGTCCCGTCGGCGCGTTTGCCAAGGTCATCGGGGCGAACAAGCCACAGATCCTGATGCGAAAGGATGCGCCCGTCATGCGCGAGGATCGAAACCGGACCCACCGGCAGGCGGTCAAGCTCGTCCACCAGCACCGGGTTTTCCTGCATTTCGGTGCCGTAACGCTGACCCCACTGGCGCAGCGCGACCATAGCGGGGAGCAGGTCGAAGCCCTTTTCCGTCAGACGGTATTCGATCTTGCGGCGATCATCAGCGCACGGTTCGCGCTTGAGGATGCCATTCTCAACCAGCTTCGCGAGGCGATTGGAGAGAATATTTCGCGCAATCCCCAGTTCGCTGAGGAATTCTTCGAAGTGCTTGAGGCCGTTGAAACTCGCGCGAAGGATCATGAATGACCAGCGTTCACCCATAACTTCAAGCGCTTGCGGCAGGCCGCATTCGATCAGCTCGCGCAGTGGTTCTCTGACATCGCCCATACTTCAGTCCTTTTCCTGCAACCTATTTAGCGCCATGAGCGCCAATCGCAAAATTGCTTCTGAAATCGGGTCCACAGGCCCCGCTTTTTGATCCGCCTCAAAAAAATTTCAGTTTTCAGTTGCAACCTAAAACCTAATGAAATAGGTAGTGATTCGCAACTGATAATAATTCGAAACGTTGCAGGCACAATTTTGCGATTGAATTCGATACCTACAAAACAAGGACCCTCTCCAATGAACCTCTCCATCCCCACCGTGGGCCGTGCAACGGTCTTCGTCCTCGCCCTCCTCTACACCGGCCTCAGCTTCGGTGTGACCACTTCGACCCCGCTTTCGGCACAGGGCGGCCCCTACTACACCGCAACCCTTGCCCAGCCGGCCGACGAAAGCCGCGCAATTGCTGGCGGCGTTGTGTGGGCCTGCGAAGGCAACACCTGCGTTGCCAACAAGGGTACCTCGCGCCCTTCGCGCGTGTGCCGCGGTCTCGCCCGCGAGTTCGGTGAAATCACCGCCTTCACCGCCGACGGCGAAGCGCTCGAGGAAAAAGATCTGGCGCGCTGCAACGGCTAAGGCCGTCAACGCCAACGCAAATCGGCTGGCCGCATTTCCTCTTCTCGCGGCCCTGCGAACATCCAGCCCGATCTCCACTCGGGTAAGACTGAAACACCCCCGGTGCGCGCATCCCCAACGGCGCACCGGGGGATTTTTTTATGAGAGGAAGCCGGAGCGCCGGAGCTGCTGTTCGAGCGATGCTGCATCGGTGAAGAGATGCGCATCCCAGCCGCGCGCGCGGGCTGCTGCGATATTGGCGGGATTGTCGTCGGTGAAGAACAGGTCGCTGCCGCTGCGCCCGCTGCGCACCTCGGTAATCTCGTAAATGCGGGGTTCGGGCTTGGCGACCTCTTCGGTTCCCGACACCACGATATCGTCGAACAGGTCGAAAATCGGCTGTGTCGGGCGGAACTGGCCCCAGAACTCGTGCCCGAAATTGGTCAGGCAGAACAGCGGCACACCCGCTGAATGGAGCCCCCGCACGATGTCATGGGTGCCCTCGACCGGCCCCGGCACCGTCTCGTTGAAGCGGGTCGCATAGGCGCGGATATGCGCCTCGTATTCGGGGAACATTGCGATGCGTTCGGGAACCATGTCACCGAGCGGGCGGCCACGGTCATGTTCGAAATGCCATTCCTCGGTGACGACGGTGTCGAGAAACCAGTCAAGCTCGCGCTCGTCCGCGATCAGCTTCTCGAACAAGGCGCGCAGCTGCCATTGGAACAGCACGCGGCCGACATCGAACACAACTGCCTTTTTCAAAAGCCCCGCTCCTCAAACGCCTGCGGCCCGCACTCCGGACGGAGGCGGGCCGCTGCATTCATCGGTCGCGCAAAACGACCGGCCAATCGGCTGCTTAGCCCTGACGGGCTTTGAAGCGACGGTTGGTCTTGTTGATGACATAGGTGCGCCCGCGACGACGAATCACGCGGTTGTCGCGGTGGCGGCCCTTGAGGCTCTTGAGGCTGTTGCGGATCTTCATCTTGTGTCTCTCAAACAAAAAGGCGCCAAGCCGAAGCCCGGCGCTCTCGAATTTCGAGGGCGGCCATTAACGCCCCAAGCGATTCTGGTCAACTGTTTCCGCGCAGGTCGGAGAGTTTGCGCTCCCACTGCACAGCATGCGCGATGATCGTGTCGAGATCGGCGTGCTGCGGCTGCCAAGGAAGCGTTGACCGGATAAGCGACGGATCGGAGATCAGCGCGCCAGAATCCCCTGCGCGCCGCCCTTCGATCCTGCGTTCGACCTTTATATTGGTAACGCGGTCCACGGCATCAAGTACCTCGAGCACCGAAAACCCGCGGCCATAGCCGCAATTCATGGTCAGCGAACGTTCGGGCTGGTCGATCAACGCCTCCAGCGCGAGCACATGCGCGGCGGCTAGATCGCTGACATGGATATAGTCGCGCACCCCTGTTCCATCGGGCGTGTCGTAATCGGTGCCGTAAACGCTGACAAAGTCGCGCTTGCCCAGCGCGGCTTCGACCGCGACCTTGATCAGATGCGTTGCCCCTGCGGTCGATTGTCCCGTGCGCGCCTGCGGATCGGCGCCGGCGACGTTGAAATAACGCAGCGCGCAAAAATTGATCGGATGTGCGGCGGCAACATCACCCAGCATCTGCTCGGTCATCAGCTTCGACCAGCCATAGGGGTTGATCGGCGCAGGCGGCGTCGTCTCGGTCACGGCATCGACATCGGGCGCGCCGTAGATTGCAGCAGTCGAGGAGAAGATGAAATGCGGCACTCCCGCCGCGACGGCTGACGCGAGCACCGCGCGGCTCTTCACCGTGTTGTTGTGATAATATTTGAGCGGGTCGGAGACGCTTTCGGGAACCACGATCGAGCCTGCGAAATGCATGATCGCCTGTGTCCCCTGTTCGGCAAAGATGAGCGCCAGCAGGTCCGCATCCTCGATATCGCCTTCGTAAAGCGGCACACCGTCGGGCACGGCGAAGCGGAAACCGGTCGACAGATTGTCGATCACCGCCACCGGCCAGCCCGCATCCTTGAGCGCGAGCACGGCATGGCTACCGATATAGCCGGCACCACCGGTTACGAGGACGGAAGGTCTTAACGTCTCAGTCATGCGAGCGCATATAACAGCTTAGTCCTGAAAAAGCGTGAAGGCCGGCATTTTGCAGCACCGCTTTTGCGCAGTTTTTGCATCACGGCTCCCGCGTTCCTATATCGGGCCTGAAGAGGATTGAAATCATGTCGCATTTCCCCCGCATTGCCCTGATCTCGGCTTGCGCCGCCGCGCTTGCTGCCTGCACCACGACCTACACCGGCCCGGTCGAGGTTACGAGCTTTGCCGCCGACACGCGCGATGCCGTCACCCCCGGTCCGATTGCGCTCGAATTTCCCGAGGAAATGTCGAACCAGCGCGCCCGCTTCGCTTTCGAGCAGGCGGTGGCAGAGGAACTGCGCAATCAAGGCTACGAGATTGCGATGGAGGCAGCCGCCGACACGCAGATCGCCACCATCCGCACCAGCCGCAGCGCGCTTTCGCAAGGCAGTAGCCGTGGCCCCGTCAACGTTGGCGTGGGCGGCAGCACCGGCTCCTATGGCAGCGGCCTCGGAGTCGGCATCGGTATCAACCTCGGCGGGGGTGACAACGGCCCGCGCGTGATGAGCGAGCTGTCGGTGCGCATCACCGACACGCAGGGCCGCGTGCGTTGGGAAGGCCGCGCGCAGCAGCCTGTCTCGCTCAAATCGCCCTACGCCGATGTGGACGCCAGCGCGCGCGCTCTGGCTGCGGCCTTGTTCCGCGACTTCCCCAATGGCAATGGCGAAACCATTACCATCGATGTCGATGAACTGACCGAATAGAATTCAAAAGGACTTCCATGACCCAAATCGCGATCGACGCCGCTTTCGACAGCGGCAATATCGAAGTGTTGTCGATCGACGGCACGACCGCGCGGCTCGCTGTACCCAAGGACCACATGAGCGAATTCGCCCAGTGGTATCACTTCCGCGTCACCGGCGCGCAAGGCGAGGAGGTGACGCTCAAGATCACCGGCCTCAACGACAGCGCCTATCCCGGCGGCTGGCCTGACTATGATTCCTGCGTTTCGGAAGACCGCGAATATTGGGCGCGGGCGGCAAGCAGCTTCGACAAGAGCGAAGAGAACGGCACGCTGACAATCCGCTACACGCCGGCATCGAACACCTGCTGGTTTGCCTATTTCGCGCCCTATTCGATGGAGCGTCACCACGATCTCGTCGCCGAGGCGGCATCGTGCGAGGGCGTCGATCTGATCCGCCTTACCACCACGCTCGACGGGCAGCCGCTCGATATGCTGGAAATGGGCGAAGGCGAAACCAAGGTGTGGCTCTATGCCCGCCAGCACCCCGGTGAGACGCAGGCCGAATGGTGGATGGAAGGCGCGCTCGAATGCCTGACCGATCCCACCGACCCTGTCGCACGCGGGCTGCGCAAACTTTGCCGCCTGCACATCGTGCCCAATTGCAACCCCGACGGCTCTCGCCGCGGACATCTGCGCACCAACGCTGTCGGCACCAATCTCAACCGCGAATGGGCCGAGCCGAGCGCCGAGAAATCACCCGAAGTGCTCGCAATTCGTGCGCGCATGGACGAAACCGGCGTCGATTATGCGATGGACGTCCACGGTGACGAAGCGATCCCTGCGGTGTTCCTCGCAGGCTATGAGGGCATTCCCAGCTGGACCGAGGCGCATGGCGAGCAATATTATCGCTACCAGCGCATCCTCGATCGCCGCACGCCCGATTTCCAGACCAAGCTTGGCTATCCGGTGACACCTGAAGGCAAGGCCAATCTCGCGATCTCGACCAATCAGGTTGCAGAGCGTTTCGGCGCCTGCGCGATGACGCTGGAAATGCCGTATAAGGACCTCGCGGACTTCCCCGAGCCCGAACAGGGCTGGTCGCCCGAACGCTGCAAGCTGCTCGCGCGCGATTGCCTTGCGGCGCTGCTCGAATGGCTGGAGACGGCCGAGGACTGAGCCGTCAGGCTCCGCGCACGTCCCTAAGCAGGATTTCGTCAAGTTCCGCCGTGCCGTGAAGCACGGAAACGTCGCCGGTTGCCTCGAGCACGGCGGCGCGGACTTGCGACAATTGCAGCACATTCGCCTCGCGCAGCTTGGCGATCACATCGTCCTGCCTGACATCCTTCGCCTTAAGCGCCTCATGGTCGAATTCGCCATTGCGCATGATCAGGCACGGCTGATTCTCGAGCGTATCGGTTACGACCTCGGCCCGCTTGCGCATAAAGGTGAGGAAGGCCTGGGCCAGCAACAGGCCGAGGATTGCAGCGAGCGCCTGAAGAAAGCCGGTCCACTCGCTCGCTTGCGCCGCGCCCGCAATCAGCGAGCCGAAGGCAACTGTTGTGACGAAATCGAAGTTCGTCATTTTCGAAAGCGTCTGCAAGCCGTTGATGCGGATCAGCGCGACCATCCAGACCAGCGCCAGCACCGCGAGAATTCCACCGCGCACCAATGCGTCAAGCGTAGGCTGTTCCAAAAACATCGTCGTCTCCCTGTTGCACGCCCGCTCTACCATTTGTGCCATGCCAAGCCAGCCCGGGCGTGCTATCCTTCGGGGAGAAAGGCCTTCGGGGAAGAAAGGGGAAGCATGATGAAACAACCATTTAATCGCCGCGCCTTGATCGGGGCCAGTGGCGGACTTATCGCGCTCGCCTTGCTTCCCTCCCCCTTACGCGCGCAGGGTCTCGATCTGTCCTCGATCCTTGGCCGCGCGACTGACAATGCGCTGGACAAACTCGCGCAGCCCGGTGCCTTCTACAATGACGAGAGCATCCGCATCGGCCTCCCGATTGTCGGCGGGCTTGGCGGACGCAGCGGCGGATTGATGGGCGCGTTGATGAATGCAGGCAACCGGCTCGGCGTGCTGGGCGGGATCACCCGCACGATCAACGATGCCGCAGGTGTAGCAGCGGGCGAGGCCAAGCCGATCTTCCGCGAGGCAATCGACGATCTTTCCTTCAGCGATGCCCCCGGCATCATCCGCGAAAGCGATGGCGGCACGCGCTATCTGCGCAGTTCCTCGAACGACCAGCTGCACTCACGGCTCGAACCGCTGATCGACGGCGCGCTGGAGGAGGCCGGTGTGTACGGCCAGTTCGAAAAGCTGGCCGACGAACACAGCTTTATCCGCGAGGCAGGACTAAGCCGTGAACGCATCAATCGCTCGGTGACCGATCAGGGCCTCGACGGGATTTTCGCCTATATCGGCAATGAAGAACGCGACTTCCGCCGCAATCCGCTGGGGCGCCTGCTCGGCAATTAGGCGAGGTTGGCAGGGCCGAAAGCATGCGGAAGCAGCGCGGACAGCTGCACCCTTCGCACCTCGTCCTTGCCCACGCACAGCACTTGCGGATCGGTTCCGCCCAGCTGCGCCATTTCGTTGAGAACCTGGCGACACCGCCCGCATGGCGTGATCGGCGATCCATCGCCCTTGTCCTCAGGCCCTGTCACCGCGACCATCTGCAAGCCGCCGCGTCGCCCCTCGCCCAGTGCCTTGGCGATCGCGACCGTTTCGGCGCACAGCGCAAGGCCGTAGCTGGCGTTTTCGACATTGGTGCCGGTGATAACCGCGCCGTCATCGAACAGCAGCGCCGCGCCGACCTGATAGTCGGAATAGGGCGCATAGGCCGCTTTTGCCGCCAGCTTTGCCGCCTCGATCAGTTCCTGCTCATTCATCTCTGCACCACTACCCATTCAATCGGTCCTTCCGCCGCCTCGCTCACCAGCTGGCTGTTGGCGCTCCATAGCAGCCACGGGCGTCCGGCGTAATCGGGCCGTGCGCGGTCGCGCATCAGCCACAGGTCGCGCGCCGTGCTGGTGGCGGTGTGATGGCGCGCTTCGAATTCGCGGCCCAGTTTCAGGATCACCGGCTTGCCTGCGTGCATTTCGATCTGGTTGACCAGCGTGGTCAGCTCGCTCTCGACCGCTGCATCGCTGACCGCAGGCTCGCATCCCGCCGCCGTATAGGTGAGCCCGATGGCAGGCGGCAGCAAATCGGTATCGCGCGGGACCATGCGGGTGAAGCGCGCGGATTGTTCATCGGCGCGCAGGCAAGGATCGAACGGTTCGACCACTCCGACTTTCAGCCCCGCGTCCTGCGCTGCCTTGAGCCTTGCGGCAAAGCCCGGATCGGGCGCGGCATTGGTGCCGGCGAGTTCGAGATAGACGAAATCCGCGCCGATTGCCTTGAGCGTTTCGAAACGGACATCGGCTGCTCCGCTGGCGATCACCGCGCCTTGTTCGGGATAGTGCTCGCTATCGGGCCGCCAGCTGCGCATGTCCCACCAGAACCACGCGACGAAGACGATCGCGACCAGCACCGCCAGCGCGACAAGCCGCAGCGCCCAGCGCGTGCGAAGACTCCCCTGCTTGCGGCGGCGCGTTGCCTTGCGAGCCATGTGCCCTCAACCCTTGATGTGAAGCACGCAGATAAGCGTGAACAGCCGCCGCGCGGTGGCAAAATCGGTCTCGACCTTGCCCTCCAGCCGCTCGACCAGCAGTTCGGCGGCATTGTTGTGGATCCCGCGGCGGGCCATGTCGATCGTCTCGATCTCAGCCGGGGTCGCCTTGCGGATGGCCTGATAGTAGCTGTCACAAATCGCGAAATATTCGCGGATCGGACGGCGAAAGCGCGCCAAGCCAATCAGCAGCGTTTCGAGCAGCTGCTCTTTCTCGTCGGAGATTTCCATCGCCAGCCGCCCGTCGATCACCGACAGCGCAAGGCGATAGGGCCCCTTCGCCCCGCGCTCGGCAGAACGCACGGGTTTGAAGGTGTTTTCCTCGATCAGATCATAGATCGCGACGCGGCGCTCCTGTTCGACATCGGCATTGCGCCACAGGATCGTCTCTTCATCGAGCGATATGTGCGCAATGCGATGATTGCCCACAGGCGGGCTGGAATCGGAAGTGAGGCCGGTCATCGTGAACCCGCTTTCGCAGATGCAGCACCCACGTTTCAAGCACTTCCGAACACGCTCCGCGCGCAATCCCCGCAATCCACAGCCGTGTGGTTCAAATTTGTCGCATGTAGCGGTTGATAGCAGGCAGGTGTGAGCGCATCAGGGCTGCATGCCTGACCCCAAACCGTTGATGATCGTCGAATCGGAATCCGAAAGCGCGCGCAAGCTTCCCTCCAATCTCGAGGCCGAGGCGGCGTTTCTTGGCGCCGTGCTGATCGACAACCGCGTGATCGAGGAATTGCAGACCCCGATTCGCCCCGACCATTTCTTCGAGCCGCTGCACGAGCGGATCTACGAGCGAATCCTGCGCATGATCGAGCGCAATGCGACCGCCTCGCCGGTGACGCTGCGCCCGCATTTCGAAGCGGACGAGGCCTTGAAAGAACTGGGCGGACCGAAATATCTCGCGCAGCTGACCGCCAATGGCGCAGGTCTGCTCGCCCCGCGTGAACTCGCGCAGCAGATCTACGACCTCGCGCTGTTGCGCGAATTGGTGAGCGTGGGCCGCGGCCTCGTCGAAGGCGCGCTCGACACCTCGGAAGAAACCAGCCCTGTCGATCGCATCTCGCAGGCCGAAGCGGACCTCTACCGTGTGGCCGAAGGCGCTTCGACGGGCAAGGAAGCGGCGACTTTCCGCGAGGCATCGCTCACCGCGATCCGCATGGTCGAGGCGGCGATGAATTCGGGCGGCGGCCTGTCGGGTAAGACCACCGGGCTCGAAACGATCGACCAGAAAACCGCCGGGCTTCACGAAAGCGACCTTATCATCCTCGCCGGGCGTCCGGGCATGGGCAAAACCTCGCTCGCCACCAACATCGCGTTCAATTGCGCCGAGGAACACCTCAAATGGCAGCGCGACGGGGGCGAGCACAATTACGGCGCGCCGACCGCTTTCTTCAGCCTCGAAATGAGTTCCGACCAGCTGGCGACACGTATTCTGGCCGAACAGTCCGAGGTCTCGTCCGAGGCGCTGCGCAGCGGTCAATTGACCCGCGACGATTTCCAGAAGCTGTCTTTCGCAAGCCAGCGGCTGGCCGAACTGCCGCTCTATATCGACGATACGCCCGCGCTAACCATTGGCGCGCTGCGCACCCGCGCACGGCGGATGAAACGGCGGCACGACATCGGCCTGATCGTGATCGACTATCTGCAACTGCTGCAAGGATCGGGCCGCGCCAACGACAACCGCGTCAACGAAATCTCCGAAATCAGCCGCGGATTGAAGACGCTGGCAAAAGAGCTGTCGGTCCCCGTGATCGCGCTTTCGCAGCTAAGCCGTGCGGTCGAACAGCGCGAGGACAAGCGCCCGATGCTGTCGGACCTGCGCGAATCCGGCTCGATCGAGCAGGACGCCGACATGGTGTGGTTCATCTATCGTTCGGACTATTACCACCTGCTGGTCAAACCCGACACGCCCGACGGCAGCTCCGCACCCGACATCGTCGAGAAATATCGCGCGTGGGAGGAAACCTACGACCAGCTGGTCGGAAAGGCGACGCTGATCGTTGCCAAGCAACGCCACGGTTCGACGGGCAATGTGCCGCTCCACTTCCAGAGCGAGATCACCAAGTTCACCTCGCCCAATATGCGCGACTATTCGAGCTGGGGAATCGAGGAGTAGGCCGGACCGGCCCGAACGCCGCTATTCGTCCGCCGGCCCCTTGTGGCGGGGGCTCGCGTTCTTGAGCCGGCTCGGGCCGATTCCCAGTTTGCGGCTGAGATTGTAGTCGACGAACCGCAGCATGAAGGAGCTGACGTACCAGCGCAATTTGTCGGTGAAGCCGGCATATTGGCGGAACCAGCTTTTATCGACCGGGCGGCTTGCCTCTTGCATGTGATCGATCAGACCGCGCAGTTTTTCGGCCATTTGGGCATCTTCGACGCGCACCATGATTTCAAGGTTCAGCCGAACCGAACGCATGTCGAGATTGCCGCTGCCGAAATGGCAGACATCATCGAGCACCAGCAGCTTCATGTGGAGCTTTGACGGCTGGTATTCGAACACCTTGGCCCCCGATCTCACCAGCCGCTTGTAGTGCAGCCGCGCGGCCAGCACGGTGATCGCAAGGTCCGATTTGCTGGCAAGGATCATGCGCAGCTTCTTGAGCTTCCCCGCACGGCGCAGAACCTGCCGCATACTGCGCGGCGGAGCGAAATAGGCGGTCACCACGTCGATTTTCTTGGCGTGCGTGATGTCGTGTTTGAAAGCGCGGGCCCATTCGCTGGTTACAGAGGTCGGCCCGCCCATGATCAGCTGTACCGGCCCGTCGCCCGGCTCCCAGTCGCGCACCATCTCGCGGACGCGGCGAAACTCCGAACCGTCCGTCTGAATCCATTCGTCGATACAGGCGAACCAGTCGGTGTAGCGTTGCACCAGCGGCCCGGTGATCTTCACGCCCAGATCGTTCCATCCGTCTTGTGAAGGCGGCGCGAAATAATCGTCGGTGATGTTGAACCCGCCCGCCATCACCCGCTCGTTATCGGCGATGCACATTTTCTGGTGGTTGCGGATCAGCGCCCGCTTGGAAAACTGCGCCTCGAAGCGCGAGAAGGTCCCTCCCGCATCGCAGAAAGGCTCGAAAAACGGCGGCTCTGCGCTGCTGCCGAAGGCATCGATGTAGAGCTTGACCTCCACGCCGCGTTTCGCGGCCTCGCTCAAGGCATCGCGCACCCGCGTACCGGCATCGTCCTCGGCATATTGGAAATAGAAACAGTTGAGCGTTTCCTGCGCCGATTCGATCACCTCGATCAGCGCTTCGATCCGGTCCTTGCCGCAGGGGTAGAAGGTGAAGTGGTGACCATGCGCCTCGACCTCGAAAGGTTCGGGATCGCGATAGTCGGTGGTTTGCGCCGAATCGCGCGAAGCTTGAAGAGGCGCATTCACACGCCCTCTTCGCAGGTGCAGCGCACGGTTGCAAATCCTTGACTTTTGCGCCGTGCGTCCTTAGCTGCGCTGTCTTTCCGAACACACCGATTCCAAAGGGCCCGTAGAATGGCACGCGTTACCGTTGAAGATTGCGTCGATAAGGTTCCCAACCGCTTCGACCTCGTCCTGCTCGCCGCACAGCGCGCGCGCGAAATCTCGGGCGGCAGCGAGCTGACCATCGACCGCGACCGTGACAAGAACCCGGTTGTTGCCCTGCGCGAGATCGCCGAACAGACGATCAAGCCCAAGGAACTGAAAGAATCGCTCGTCACCGGCCTGCAGAAGATCCTGCCCGACGATGAAGACGATGCGGATGAAATCGGCTCGCTGAGCCAGTCGGCCGAAGCCCTGCGGATCACCGCAAGCGCTCCGACCCGCTCGACCTCGATCGGTGCCGATTACGACGGCTAAACGCCGCAACACCTTGCGGGGCGATCTGTCCCGAAATGAAAAGGCCGCCAGATTGGCGGCCTTTTTCGTACGTCTCGTGTAGATTGCCGACAACTGGCGGCGAAAGTGACACCTTTCTAACGCGCGCAGGTCCTCCTTGCCATTGGCAGACCCACTTGCAAGGAAGCGCTCTCGTCACCTGATTGTCACAATGGGCCGCCCGTTCGGGGACGGTCCGGTAAGCGAGCAACGCGAACGTCATGCCATCGATTGCCATCTACAGCGTGAAAGGCGGAGTCGGCAAAACGACCTTCTCGGTCAATCTGGCATGGTGTTCGGCCAGCATCTCGCGGCGCGAAACGCTGTTGTGGGACCTTGATGCCTCGAACGGATCGGGGTTTCTGCTCGGGGTCGATCCCAAGAAGAAACGCAGCGCCCAGAGCGTGTTCGATCTCGACAACGATCCGCGCAAGCTGGTGCAGAAAACCGATTACGACAATCTCCACCTGCTGCCCGCCGATGAAAGCATCCGCACGCTCGACCGCCAGTTTCACCGTATCGGCAAGAAAAAGCGACTGGCCTCGATCGTCACCAAGCTCTCCAAGGATTACGAGCGGGTGATCTTCGATTGTCCGCCTGTGCTCAATGAAGTGAGCGCGCAGGTGATGCGGGCAGCCGATCTGGTTATCGTGCCGCTGCCGCCCTCGCCGCTCTCGACCCGCGCGTTCGAACAGGTGGTCGAAGAGGTGCGCGGGAGCGGGAAGAAGCACCCGCCGATCCTGCCGGTGCTTTCCATGGTCGACATGCGCCGCACGCTGCACAAGCAGGCGCGCGAGGCCAATCCCAAATGGCCCGTGGTTCCGCTGGCCAGCGCGATCGAGCAATGCGCTGTCGAACGCCGCCCGGTCGGCGCCTTTGCCCCGCGCTCACCCGCGGCGCGCGCATTTGCCCAGCTTTGGACCGCAATCGAGCGCAAACTCGCCAAGGGCTGATGTTGGCAATCGGGGACGGGCGGCTATAGTGCAGCGCAGCACAAAGGGGGTGCGGCTGCGATGAGCGATATTGTCGAAGGACTGGGTGGAGCAGTCGAAGGCGGCCTGGCCGGGCGTGCGGTCGAGCCGAAGCATGGCGAAGCAGGGCACGGTGACGCGCATGGCGGGCCATGCCTCAATTGCGGGGCACAGCCGCTTGGCAGCTATTGCCAGAATTGCGGACAGCAGGTCCACGTCCACCGCACGCTTTCCGCGATTGGCCACGATCTGCTTCACGGCGTCCTGCATCTCGACGGAAAGCTCTGGGCGACTCTGCCGCTGCTGGTGTTCAAACCGGGCAAGCTCACGCGCCGATATATCGATGGAGAGCGCGCCAAATTCGTCAGCCCGATGGCGATGTTCCTGTTCAGCGTCTTTGCGATGTTCGCGGTCTTCCAGATGGTGGGGCTGACCGTCCCGACCGACCTCAGCAGGGTCAATCCGGACGAATTCGCAAATGTGATCGACGAACAGGCAGAACGTGTTGATCGCGAGATCGAGGAACTCGACGCCGAGCTCGACTCGCCGGGCCTGACCGCGGCGGACCGCGCCCGATTTGAAGCGCAGCGCAAGGAGTTGCTGGACCAGAAAGAGGGGCTCACCGCCGCCGGTGACCTGCCCTTTGTCGAAGCGGAAGACAGTCCCCCGGGCGAGGCCGCAGCCGACGAACAACCGGATACCGCAGAAAGCGAGGACGTGACTGCCACCGTTTCCGGCTTCGACCTAGGAGACACCGCATTCATCAAGAAATGGCGCGAACAGCCCGAACTGATGCTCTACAAGCTGCAAACCAATGGCTATAAATTCAGCTGGCTGCTGATCCCGCTATCGATCCCCTTCGTGTGGCTGACATTCCTGTGGCGCAGGCGGTTCCGCGCCTATGACCACGCGATCTTCGTGACGTACTCGCTCAGCTTCGTGACGCTGCTGTTCATCGCCGTATCCGTGCTCAGCGCCATCGGCGCGCACGAGGCGATCCTGTTCTTCTCGATGGTGCTGATCCCGCCGATCCACCTCTACAAGCAGCTGCGCGGTGCTTATGAAATCGGGCGCTTCTCGGCCTTCTGGCGGCTCATGTTCCTGAGCATGTGCATCTGGATCGTGCTGCTGCTGTTTCTGCAAATTCTGCTCGCGCTAGGAGCGTTCTGAGGCGCAGATACGAAGCGGGCGCCCCGACCATAGCCGGAGCGCCCGCTGGCGATTTCATGATGGGAAGTCTTACGCTCCCTGCGGAGCCTCGCCGCCCTTCCCGCCAAACCGCTTGCCGGCCTTCGGAATGGCCGAGCCTTGCGTCGGCTTGACCAGCGCGGGACCGCGCGGTTCGTCGGGGCGGTCGATCGTGCCGTCCTTCATCAGCTGGTCGATCTCTTCGCCGGTCAGCGTTTCGTATTCGAGCAGCGCCTGTGCGAGCAGGTGGAGCTTGTCCTCCTGATCGGTCAGAATGTCAGTCGCACGCTTCAGACCGCCTTCGACCAGTTCCTTGATCTCGGCATCGATCAGCTTGTTGGTTTCCGCGCCCGCCATGGTGCGCGCCGACTGGCCCATGCCGAGGTAGCCTTCCTGCTGCTGTTCGTATTGCAGCGGGCCGAGCTTGTCTGACATGCCCCATTTGGTGACCATGTTCTTGGCAAGATCGGTGGCGTACTGGATGTCGCCGCTGGCGCCGCTGGACACCTTGTCGTGGCCGAAGATGATTTCCTCGGCAACGCGGCCACCCATGGCAACTGCCAGGTTCGCGTGCATCTTGTCGCGGTGGTAGGAATAGCTGTCACGCTCGGGCAGGCGCATCACCATGCCCAGCGCACGGCCGCGCGGAATGATCGTCGCCTTGTGGATCGGGTCCGATGCCGGCTCGTTCAGCGAGACTAGCGCGTGGCCCGCTTCGTGATAGGCGGTCATCTTCTTCTCGTCCTCGGTCATGACCATGGAGCGACGTTCGGCGCCCATCATGACCTTGTCCTTGGCGTCTTCGAATTCCTGCATCGCGACCAGACGCTTGTTGCGGCGTGCAGCCAGCAGAGCGGCTTCGTTCACGAGGTTCGCAAGGTCTGCACCCGAAAAGCCCGGCGTGCCGCGTGCGATTGTGCGCGGGTTCACGTCGGGAGCCAGCGGCACCTTCTTCATGTGCACGCCGAGGATCTTCTCGCGTCCGTCGATGTCGGGGATCGGCACCACGACCTGACGGTCGAAACGGCCCGGACGCAGCAGCGCGGGGTCGAGCACGTCGGGGCGGTTGGTCGCCGCGACGATGATGATGCCTTCATTGGCTTCAAAGCCGTCCATCTCGACCAGCAGCTGGTTGAGCGTCTGCTCGCGCTCGTCATTCGAGTTGCCGAGGCCATGGCCACGCGAGCGACCGACAGCGTCGATTTCGTCGATGAAGACGATGCAGGGCGCATTCTTCTTGGCCTGTTCGAACATGTCGCGCACGCGGCTTGCGCCGACGCCGACGAACATTTCGACGAAATCAGAGCCCGAAATGGTGAAGAACGGCACGCCCGCTTCGCCTGCGATGGCGCGTGCGAGCAGCGTCTTGCCCGTACCCGGCGAGCCGACGAGCAGCGCACCCTTGGGAATCTGGCCGCCCAGCTTGGAGAAGCGTTGCGGGTCCTTGAGGAATTCGACGACCTCTTCCAGTTCCTCGCGCGCTTCGTCGATGCCGGCGACATCGTCGAAAGTCACACGGCCCGAGCGTTCGGTCAGCATCTTGGCCTTGGACTTGCCAAAGCCCATCGCGCCGCCGCCGCCGCCTTTCTGCACTTGTCGCAGCGCGAAGAAGGCGATGCCGAGGATGAGGAGGAACGGCAGCGACTGGATCAGGATGACCCACATGACGTTCATCTCTTCACGCTGCCTGCCCGTGAATTTGACGTCATTGTCCTGCAACAGCTGGGTCAGCTGCGTGTCGGAAGGAACCGGGATCGTGCTGAACGAGCGGTTGTCGTTGTAAACGCCCGTGATCACGTCATCGCCGAGTTCGACCTGTTTGATCTCGCCGGCTTCGACCTGATCGCGGAAATCGGAATAAGCGATCTGCGAGGCAGGTGCCTGTCCGTTGCCGCTCACCATCGACACCACCAGAAGCAGCGCCATGAAGATGCCGCCCCAGATCAACAAGTGCCTGACCCACGGGTTCTGGCCCTCGGGGGGCTGCTGGTTCGGGTCGTTCTGCTCGCTCATGATATTCGGAGTCCTTTCTCGAGAGAATTATGTAGGACGCGGTCAATGAATGGCAAGCTAATGCGTGTTCCTGCGAAGCCACCGATGTGTCGCAATTCGAGCGGGCGCGTGCCGCCCTATGCCGGTGCGTAGGCCCGCAGGAAGGCATCGACCGCGCAAGTGATGCGCTTTTCGGTGGCTTCGATGCTGGGAACTTTGCCGAACCGGCGCTCCAGATCGCCCATGCCTTTTGTCATGGAAACAAACTGTTCCGCGGCCAGCATCGGGTCGGCAATGGCAAGCTCGCCCTTGGCATCCGCCTGCGCGAGCCACGCACCGAAGGCCGCCTTCATCTGCCACGGCCCCGCTTCGAGGAAAGCCTGACCGACGGCCGGATCGTGTTCTGTCTCTGCTGCAATACGCCGCTCGAACTGGATCATTTCGGGGCGCGACAGGAATGCGAACATCGCTTTGGCAATGTCGATCAGGCGTTCACGCATGGTTCCCTGGGGCGCGCTATCGAGACTGAAGTGACCGCGCATTTTCTCGCATTCGCTGGTCACGGCAGCAGTGAACAGCGCGCGCTTGTCACCGAACTGGTTGTAGATCGTGACCTTCGACACACCGGCATCGGCAGCGACCTGTTCGATCGCGGTGCCAGCAAAGCCTTCCTCGAAAAAGCGGCGTCCGGCAGCCGCGATGATCGCCTCGCGCTTGGCGGTATCGGACGGGCGGCCCGGCTTTTTCTTGTCGGACGCTGAGGCCACGAGAAGCTTCCTGTTTCGCGATTGGTAGGATCGGCGGATTTGGGTGATTGACATAATGAACGATAGCGTTCAATTAAACGGCAACGTTCAATATTGTCGATTCCCGTCCTTTCCGCAAGTCCCTCTCCAACTCCAAAGGCCTGCCCGATGCTCTGGATCGCGATCCGAATGCTCACCGGCGACGCGCAGAAATTCTACGGTCTGCTGTTCGGTATCGCATTCTCGACCCTGCTCATCACCCAGCAGCTGACGATCTTCGTCAATCTGATCGAGCGCGGGGCGAGCGGCGTGTTCAACGCGCCGGAGGCGGAAATCTGGGTGATGGACCCGGTCAGCCGCACCACCGATGTGAAATATGAAATGCCCTCCACCGCGCTCGACGAAGTGCGCTCGGTGCGCGGGGTTGAATGGGCGGTGCCGCATCTGCGCGCCGCCGCGTCGGTCCGCACCAGCACGGGCGATCTGGAAGGCGTGGCGATTATCGGGGTGGACGATGCCACTTTGATCGGCCTGCCGCGTAACATGCTCGAAGGGGACAAGAACGTCCTGTCGCGGCCCGATTCGGTGATCATCGACGATGTCGGCGTCACCAATATGTTCGCCGACGGAACCGACCCGATCGGCCAGCGGCTCGAACTCAACGACCAGCGCGCGGTGATCCGCGGCGTGGCGGATTCGATCCCCGCCTTCACCAGCCAGGTCGTGCTCTACACCAAATACACCAATGCGCTGAATTACGTGCCGGGCTCGCGCAACCGCCTCTCCTTCGTGCTCGCGGGCGTGAGCGAAGGGCAGGACGCGGCAACGGTCGCAGCGCGGATCGAGGAGCAGACCGGGCTGAAAGCCGAGACACGGGACGAGTTCGCGCAGGCGGGCATCGACTTCATCATCCAGAACACCGGCATCCCGACCAATTTCGGTATCACCGTGGCACTGGGCTTTATCGTCGGGGTCGCGATTGTCGGCCTTACTTTCAGCCTCTTCATCCGCGACAACATCAAGCAGTTCGGCGCGCTCAAAGCCATTGGCGTAACCAATAGCAAGATCGTCCGCATGGTGGGCGCGCAGGCGCTGCTGGTGGGGTCGGTCGGCTATGCGCTGGGCGTGCTGGGCACGGCGGGCTTCATGTACGCATTCAGCGCGGTGCCGCAGTTCAAGGGGTTCTACATCCCATGGCAAATCCCCCTGGTGAGCCTTGTCGCGGTGGTCCTGATTCTCGCCCTCACGGGCTGGCTGGCGCTGCGCAGCGTGCTCAACACCGAACCGGCCTCGGTGTTCAGATGAGCGGCGCAATGGTTAAACCCACGGGCGAAGCTGCAATCCACGCGCGCGGGATCACGCGCGATTTTCAGGCGGGCCAATCGACGATCCGCGTGCTTCACGGCATCGATACCGAAATCCGCGCCGGCGAGATGACCTTCGTCGTGGGCGAGAGCGGGTCGGGCAAAACCACGCTGATCTCGATCATGTGCGGGATCCTGTGGCCGACCGATGGAGAGGTAAAGGTGTTCGGAAACGACATCTACAGCCTGTCGGACAGCGATCTGGTCAATTTCCGGCTCCAGAACATCGGCTTCATTTTCCAGCAGTACAACCTGATCCCTTCGATCGATGTCGCTGCCAACGCTGCCGTGCCGCTGATCGCGCAGGGGATGCCGATCGACAAGGCGCGCGCCAGGGCCAAGGTTCTGCTCGATAAACTCAACATCGGCGATCAGGCGGACAAGCTGCCCAACCAGCTTTCGGGCGGGCAGCAACAACGCGTCGCCATCGCCCGCGCGCTGGTACACGAACCGCGTCTGGTGGTTTGCGACGAACCGACTGCCGCGCTCGACGCGTCTTCCGGCCGCCGCGTGATGGATCTCTTGCGCGAAGTCGCGGTCGCTCCCGACCGTGCCTGCATCATCGTTACCCACGACAACCGTATTTTCGATCTCGCCGACCGCATCCTCGTGCTCGAGGACGGCCGCGTCACCCATGACGGCACCGACATGCCGCACGACCACTGACGGACCCTGACCTATGGCTCTCCTTCCTTCGAACATCAGCTTCTCGCGCCAGATCCTGCCGGTGATTGCCGGTGTCGGACTGATCATCGCGGTGATCTATCTGGTCGCCAACCTGCCAGACCGCGAGACCGCCGAGCCTGTCAACGAGCCTCCCAAAGCGACCGGCGAACTGGCGAACAGCGAGCGGGTGGCAGGCTCCGGCATCGTCGAGCCTGCAAGCGAGATCATCGATATCGGCTCGGCCCTGTCGGGACTGGTGACGGACCTTCGGGTGATGCCGGGCGACCGCGTCGAGAAGGGTCAGCCGCTGTTCCTCGTCGATGACCGCGCCACCCGCGCGCGGCTCTCCGAAGCCAATGCCGCAATCGGAGAGGCGCGTGCCGCCATTGGCGAAGCGCAGGCGGCGCAAAACACCGCGCAGCAGCAGCTCGCGCTCTACAAGAGCCTCGACGATCCGGCCGCTGTCAGCCGCGCCGAAGTCATCCGTGCAGAAGGCGAAGCCAGCGCAGCGGCGAGCCGGCTTACTCTCGCCCGCGCGCGTCTCAACGCTGCGCAGGCGCAGGCCGCCTCGGCCCGAACCGAGCTGGGCCGGCTGACCGTGCGCGCGCCGATTGCGGGTGAAATTCTGGCCGTGAACATCCGGCCCGGCGAATATGTCGCAACACAGGGCGGCAACAGCGCGCCCTTCATCCAGATGGGCGAGACCAACCCGCTGCATATCCGCGTCGATATCGACGAGAACGAAGCCGCCCGCGTCAAACTTGGCGCGCCCGCCATCGTTTCCCCGCGCGGTGCGGCGGAAATACAGGTCGAGGCCACTTTCGTGCGCGCCGAGCCTCAGGTCGTCCCCAAGCGCTCGCTTACCAACAGCGCGGCGGAACGCGTGGATGTGCGCGTGCTGCAGCTGATCTACGCTCTACCGCAAAGCGCACAGACGGACGCTTTCCGTGTCGGCCAGCAAATCGACGCCTTTATCCCCGCGAAGGAAAGCGCGGCGAGCGGGGAGGAATAGTCCAATGCGCCGCCTGATCGTCCTCACAATGAGCGCAAGCCTCGCCGCTTGTGCTGCCGGGCCAGCGCCCGAAATCGCGACCCCCGCGCCGGAGCTTCCGCAAGACTTCTTCTACGCGCCAGACAGCACCAGCGAGGCGGCGCTCGATGCGCTGATGCCGGTGAACGATGCGGCCTATCGCACGCTCTCGCAAGCGGCGCTCGAAGGCGCGCCGAGCCTTGCCGAAGCGCTCGCCCGTGTCGATGCGGCACGCGCCGGAGCGCGGCGAGCAGGGTCCGAGCGGCTGCCCAATATCGGCGTCGACGCAAACGTCACCGGAACGCGCACCAACCCCGACCAGTTCGGCTCGAGCGCGCAATTCGCGCAATTCATCGACACCGAGCGCGTGTCCTATGGCACAAACCTCACCGCGCGCTGGGATGCCGACATCTTCGGCCAGTTGCGCGCACAGGAACGCGCCGCGATTGCGCGGATCGACGCGGCGAGCGCATCGGCGGCTGCGGTGCGGCTCGCTCTGCTGGGCGAGATCGCCGCGAGCGTTTCCGACTGGCGCGTGATCGAAGCGCGCAGCGCAGCGATCACCAGCGATGTCGAAGCCGCGCAAAGGCTCGCAGGCCTCGCCCGCACGCGCGAGGAAGCGGGAATCGCTCCCGGTTTCGACCGTGTCCGTGCCGAAGCCGCCGCTAGCGCCTCGCGCTCGCGCCTTGCCGCGCTGCAAAGCGAGCGGGTGCGGATTGTCGGGCGGCTGATCACCTTGACCGGAAAGACGGGCGCGGAAGTGAACGCTGCGTTGGCGCAAGCAGGTCCGGCGCTGCGCCAGCAGGCTGCGCCCGCGGCGCTACCCTCGCAATTGCTCGCCAACCGCCCCGATGTCGCCGCCGCCGCTGCGGAGCTGGCCGCAACCGATGCCGAGCTCGCCGCCGCCGCACGCGCGCGCTTCCCCAAGCTGACGCTTTCGGCGGTGCTCGGCCTGCTAGCCTTCAATCCGGGCGACCTGTTCGACGAAGATTCTCTGGTCGGTTCCCTGGCGGCAGGCGTGGCCGCCCCGCTGCTCGACTTCGGGCGGATCGAAGCCGGGATCGACGGCGCGGCTGCGAACAAGCGCGCGGCCTTTCAGGCCTATCGCGGTGCGGTTTATCAGGCGCTGGGCGACGCCGAAGCGGCCTATGGCCTGATCGACGCCGCCGACGCCGAAGCCGCGCTGGCGCAGGATGAACACGAGCAGCTTCAACGCGCTGCAAGCCTCGCCAACGATCGCTATCGCGCAGGGCTCGCCAGCTTCCTCGAAGTGCTCGAAGCGCGCCGCGCTGCCGATGCGAGCGGAGAGCGTGCGGCTGCGGCTCTGGGCCGGGCGCAACGCGCGCGGATTGTCCTGTGGCAAGCGCTCGGCGGAGATTTCGTGGCGGATTAACCGACCACGCGCTCGATCAGCCAGAAGCTGCCCGTGATGCCGATGCCATAGGTGGCAAACCGGAGCGCGGGAGCCTCGACCTTGGGCGCGGTGCGGGTGAGCACGGCGAGCAGAGCCACCAATGCTGCGATCACCAGCAATTGCCCTGCCTCCACCCCGAGATTGAACGCCAGCAGCGCGCTTGCAATCTCGCCTTGCGGCAAGCCGATATCGGCGAGCGCTCCTGCAAAGCCGAAACCGTGGACCAGACCGAAACCGAAGGCGACCACCCACGGGAAACGCCGCGTGAAAGTCCGCCTTTCGGGTTCGCGCAGCACCAGTGCGACCTCGACCGCGAGGAACACGATGGAGAGCGCGATCAGCGCCTCGACCGGGCGGCCCGGCAGGCCGGTGTAGCCGAGCGTGGTCGCCACCAGCGTAATGGAATGCGCCACGGTAAACGCCGTTGCCGCTTTCACCACTGGCCACGGCCCCCGCACCAGCAGCACCAGCGCGATGACGAACAGCAAGTGGTCCCAGCCGAACAAGATATGCTCTGCCCCGATCACCAGATAGTCGCGCAGAACCTGCCAGCGATCCGGCTCTGCGAGGATCGTTGCGGCTGGCGTTTCGGCGGTGAGGCGGAAGCTTTGCACCGGACGCTCCAGCGGCACGAAGCGCGCAATGGCGTCGGCATTGCCGATGAGTTCGCTGAGGCCGAAACTCTCGCCTGCAAGCCCGCCTTCGCAGGAGAGATCGGCGCGGCCCACTAGAGCCAGTGCCTCGGCGCGTTGCACAGGCTCGCCCTTGAGCGTGCAGCTTTCAGGGATGACGGGCTGCGCAAACGGTGCAGCGGTCTGTGCGCGCGATGCGGCGACGGGCAGCTTCCAGTCGAGCACCCATTCGCCCTGCGTCCGCTCGGTCATCTCGATCACCGACGGGCGCAATTCGTCGGCGGCGAGCGGCGCTGCGGCGAGCGCCAGAATAGCGGCGACAAGCCAGCGGATCATCGGTCGATTTCGACCCTGTAGGCGCTGCGCAGAATTTCGAAGGCTCGCGCTTTTCGGGCCGCCATTTCATCGGTGCGCCAGTCGTTCTGAACGCGATCTCGCACCGCTTCGAAATCGCCGGGAAGCGCCGTGCGATCCTTCAGTTTGACGAGATGCCATCCGAAACCCGATTGCACCGGCCCCTGCCAGCCATCGTCCGGCTGAAGCGCTGCCAATTCACGCGAAAACTGCTCGCCAAAGCGGCTCTGCACCTCACGTTCGGGCACGTCGATCAGCGAAGCGGGCAGGCTGATCGCCTCTCCCGACACCGCACCCGAAGCACGCGCCGAACGTGCCGCCAGTTGGCTTTCGAAAAAGGCCTGCTCGAACGTCACCACCGATCCGCCCGAATAGCGCGAGGCATTGGCGTCGAAATAGGCGCGCAGCGTGGCCTCGTCCGGGTCGGCGGCCTCGGCAGCGAGACCTGCCGACATATCCATCTTCGACACCATGCGCTGACGCACCACCGCATCGCCCTGATCGAGCCCCAGTCGCAGCGCCTCGCGGTAAAGCACTTCGTCGCGGACATAGCGGTCAATCGCTGCATCGAGTTCGGCATCGGTCGGTGCACGGCCCATCGTGCGCTCGAAAGTCAGCGCGATCTGCGCCTGCTCCTCTGCGCCGACATCGATCACCCGCGAGGCCGGATCGACCGGCGTGCCGCCCCATGTCAGCGCGATATAGAGCGCCGCGCCTGCGACAAGAAAATGGACCAGCGGTTCGCGCGTCCAGCCGGGCAAAGTCATCCGGCGGGCTTGGTCTTGAGCCAGATCGGCGAGGTATAGGCGCGCTCCTGCGCAACGGCATCCGCCATCGCATCCTCGGACAAAGTGATCCCGAAACGCACCGCGTCGAACAACGTCCAGCGCGGGGTCGGTATCTCCAGCACACGGACATAGTAGAACGCGCTGCTGCCCGGTGTGTAATCGGGATCGATCCATGTCGTGCGCAGTTCCGCCGCGCCGATGGTGTTGGTGTAGGTCGCATCCTCGCGGTTCACCGTGTCGCCCACCGCCGGAACTGAGCCACCGCTACGGGCGCGGCTGTCCATGTCGCTCCACACAACATCATAGACGCGCTCCTGCGCCTCGCCCGAGGCATCGAGCCAGCCCTTCACCACCTGCACACGGTCCAGGTTCGCCCCGTCGGGGTCTTTCAGTGCGCTGATGAGGAAGGAAGGCGCATTGCCACTTTCCTGCAACTCGCCGCCCATCGGTACGCCGCGGGTATAGCCTGCGCGCACCCAGTCGCCGTCCCAATCCTGTGCCGTGAAGTCGAACCCGCCGAAGACGCGCACCGTCATGCGCGGGCCGGTGGTCGCATAGACTTCACGCCGCTTGAACGCGTCGAAGATTTCCGCCCGCGTGTTGCCCCGCGCCCAGGCGGCCGCATAACCGCCTGCGAGATAGTGCCAACCGAAACGCCCTTCGCGCGTGCCTAGGTTCTGCGAATGGTTGGCGCGGTCCTTGTAAGACGGCTCGTTACCCGTGTGCTTGCCGTAGAAATTGTCCTCGTCGCCGGTCGCAAGCGCGGTGTGGCTATCGGTCGAACCGACCATGCCGAAAGCATACGGGTTCACGCCAAGCTGCGCTTCGAGGCTGAGACCCCGCAGCAGCGCCGAGCGCACGTAAGAGCCTGCATACATATCGGGCGTGGCGCGGTGGGTGAGCGGGAGATTGCCCAGCTCCCAGCCCTTCACGCCGAACCCTGCCATCTCGTCATTGGGAGAAAGGAAGGGGTGGGTTTCGCTGTCGCCCTTGATCTGGGTTACCTCGACCACCGGCTCGTTTGCCGCACGGCGCGCGGCATATTCGGCGGTCATGGGCGAACCGTCGGCGAGCGTCATTTCGAACATCAGTCCGTTCGACAGGTTCGAATTGTGCGGGATCGCCAGCACTTCGCCGCCGGTCGCCGTGCGATAGGCGTCCATGTAATCCCACAATTGCTCGACCGTGCTGTTGATGCCGGGGAAGGGGAGAACTTCCAGGGTCCGCGCACTGCCGTCGCGGAACATCACCACGCGGTGCAGATTGTTACCGTCGGGCATGGCGGTCCATTCGAACCCGCCCAGCGCGGTAAACACGCCCGGCTCGTTATAGCGGTCGATCAGGCCGAGGTGCGTGGTCCAGATGTCCTCGGTCCCCTCCTGTGCTTTCTCGGGGTCGGCGAGAGCTTCCGGCACGGTCCCGTCCGCGGCTGCCGTGATCAGTTCGGCAATCGCGAGCGTCGATTGCTCGGGGCTTTCGTGCATCATGTCGTACCAGCGGAGCACGGTCGGATCATTGATAACCCAGTCGACATACCAGCGCGGCGCATCATACAGCCGCCGGGTCGCGCCCAGCGCGTCGGAGTGGTCGGCGATCACGAGGAAATCGAGCGGCCGCGACAGCTTTGCCTCGGAGCCGGTGGTGGCCGTCACCGTCTCGCCGCGCGCGAACCGCAGCGCATCTTCGGGCCCGAGCCTTACGCCAAAGCCGAAGGCATCGACCGAATTGTCGGTGTGGAGATGGGTGTCGCCCCAATAGGGCCGGTCGGGAAACTCGGCGAGTTCGATCGTGTCTTCGCCATTGCCCGCCTGCTCGGGCGTTGCTTCCGGCTCGCTGTTGCACGCGGCCAGCGCCAATACGCTGCCGGTCGCAAACGCAATCCATGACTTGCGCATAGGTTCCCTCCCTCTCTCTACCGAACGGTAATGCGCCCGGAAGCGAGGGGCCGTCAAGCAGGCTTGCGGTTGAGCAGCGCCGAGCGTTCGCAGCGGCAGACGACTTCATCGCGCTGGTTGAACAGCTCATGGGTGAAGGTGACGATGCCGGCCTGAGGGCGCGATTTGCTTTCGCGCAATTCCTTGATCTCGGTCTCTGCGCGCAGCGTGTCGCCGATAAAGACCGGGTTCGGGGTCACCACATTGTTGAACCCCAGATTGGCGACCAGCGTGCCGAGCGTCGTGTCCCCCACCGACAGTCCGACCAGCAGGCTGAAGGTGAAGGTCGAATTGACCAGAATCTGCCCGAACCCGCTCGCCTTCGCTGCCTCGATATCGAGGTGCAAGGGCTGCGGATTGTGGGTCATGGTCGAGAACAGCAGATTGTCGGTCTCTGTCACCGTGCGGCGGATTTCGTGGGTGATGCGCTCGCCCACCGTCCATTCGTCGAAGAATTTGCCTGCCATGTGCGCCTATTCCTTCGACCAGCCGGCCACCACGGCAGCACCGTCATCGGCGCTCGAGCGCACCTCGCCCGGTGTCCGGCTGAAGCGCGGCGCGGGAGCGGGGTGAAGCTTGCCCTCATGCTCCACATAGGTGCCGCGCGCTTTCATATGCGGATGCTCGTGCACCTCGTCGAGCGGGACGACAGGGCCGTAGCAAACGTCTGTGCCTTCGAGCAGTTCGTTCCATTCGGCCTGCGTCTTGGTCTTGAACAGTGCGGCGAGCTTTTCCTTGTTCTCGGCCCATTTGGACGGGTCCATCTGCGTCGTCGCGACGTCTTCGGGCAGGCCCGCACGCGCAACCAGCTCGGCGTAGAACTGCGGCTCGATCGACCCCAGCGAGATTTCCTTGCCGTCGGCCGTTTCATAGCACTGGTAGAAATGCGCGCCGCCGCCGAGCAGGCCCTCGCCACGCTTCGTAGTGCGGATTGCTCCATGCTGCTGGCCGAAGAAAAAGCTCATCAGGCTGGTAACGCCATCGACAATCGCCGCATCGACCACCTGCCCCTTGCCCGAACGCTCCCGCTCATAAAGCGCGGCCATGATGCCGAAAGCGCAATACATCGACCCGCCGCCGAAATCGCCGACGAGATTTTGCGGCGGGATCGCGGGCTCGCCCGGCTTGCCGATTGCGTCGAGCGCGCCGGTGATTGCGATATAGTTGATGTCGTGTCCGGCAGCTTTTGCGAGCGGGCCGTCCTGCCCCCAACCGGTCATGCGCGCGTAAACAAGCCGCGGATTGGCAGCGAGCAATTCGTCGGGCCCCATGCCCAGCCGCTCCATCACGCCGGGACGAAGGCCTTCGATCAGCACATCGGCCTTGCTCGCCGCATCGAGGCAGAACGCCTTGCCTTCCTCGGACTTCATATCGACCGTCACACGGTTGCGCGCACGCTCGACAATCGGGTTCATCACCCCGCCCCCGGGACGGTCGATCCGCACCACTTCCGCGCCCAGATCGGCGAGCAGCATGGCAACATGCGGCCCCGGTCCGATCCCTGCAAATTCGATGACTTTAAGCCCCGCAAGCGGTCCAGCGGCCTTGCTCATAAACTCTCTCTCCCTATTCGCGGGGCTTTCTGGCGCGGACAGATTGTGCATGCAAGTGCCCATGTGGGACCGTTTCCGGATTGTGCGTTGCACCACAAAGCCCCCCTTGCTACGCGAAACCCCCTAAGTTTCACGGCCCTATCTTCCAACGGCACAATTTCTGGAGCCGCATTTTGAAAATCGCTATTTTCGGTCTCGGTTATGTCGGTTCTACCGCTGCCGGGTGCATCGCCAGCGAAGGCCACACGGTGGTCGGCGTCGATGTCAGCGCGGCCAAAGTCGACGCGCTCAACTCGGCACGCGCACCGGTTTATGAACCCGGCCTCGATGAATTGATCGCAAAGGCGCATGCCGAAGGCCGCATCAGCGCAACGACAGAGCTGACCGACCAGCTCGACGATGCCGATATCGCCATCGTGTGCGTCGGCACGCCGAGCGGAGTCGATGGCGCGCACAACATGACCTATATCGCGCAGGTCACGCAGAACATCGCAGCGGCGCTGAAGCCGGACCGCGAAAAGCCGCTGACGCTCGCCTACCGTTCGACTATGCGCCCCGGCTCTTGCGAGAACATCATCTGGCCGATCATCGAAGGCGCGCTGGGCGACAAGGCGACCGATGCCGTCGAGCTGGTCTACAACCCCGAATTCCTGCGCGAAGCCTCGGCCATTGCCGATTATTTCAACCCGCCCAAGATCGTGATCGGCACGCTGGGCGGGCAGCCCTCTGCCAATATGCACGCGCTGCACGAAGGCATCGAGGCGCCCATTTTCGAAGTCGGCCTGCGCGAAGCCGAAATCACCAAATTCGTCGACAATTCATGGCACGCGGTGAAAGTCGCCTTTGCCAATGAGATTGGGCGCGTGTGCCAGAACCTCGATATCTCGGCGAAGGCGGTGCACGAAATCTTCAAGAGCGACACCAAGCTCAACCTGTCGGCCTATTACACCCGCCCCGGCGGCGCGTTCGGCGGATCGTGTCTGCCCAAGGACGTGCGCGCACTCCAGTATATCGCTGCCGACACCGGCTCTGCGACGCATCTGGTGGATTCGCTGATCCGTTCGAACGAGGCGCACAAGCACCACCAGTTCCTCAAAGCCACTTCGGGTCTGCCGCGCGGTGCGAAGGTGCTGCTGGTCGGCCTCGCGTTCAAGCTGGAGACCGACGACCTGCGCGAAAGCCCTGCGGTCGATATGGCGCGCAAGCTGCTTGAAGGCGGCTTCGATCTCGACATTTACGATCCGCAGATCGAGCCGGAAAACCTCGTCGGGCAGAACCTCGGCTATGCCTATGCATGGCTGCCGAAGATCGACGATCTGCTGGTGTCGAAGGAAGCGGCTGAAAGCGGCGACTACGCGCTGGTGATCGCGACCAACCGTCTCGTCGATACGCTGTCGCTGGACGGCGCGAATGTTGTCGATGTGAGCAGCATTCCGTGAGCGATCTCGCCGCCGAAGAAGGAATCCCTGCGGTCATCGAAGGCGAGCCGCTCAAGGGCAAGCATGCGCTGATCGTGGTCGAGAATCTGCCGCTGCCGTTCGACCGGCGCGTGTGGCAGGAGGCGCGCACGCTCAAGGCGGCGGGCGCGCATGTCTCGATCATCTGCCCGACCGGCAAGGGTCACGAAAAACGCTTCGAGCAGATCGAGGGGGTTGATATCTATCGCCACCCGCTGCCGCTCGAAGCCAAGGGCGCGCTCGGCTTTCTGCTGGAATATGGCGCGGCACTGTTCTGGGAAACGTGGCTGGCGTGGCGTATTTTCTTCAAGCGCCGGTTCGACACGATTCAGGGCTGCAACCCGCCCGATCTGATCTTCCTCGTCGCGCTGCCGTTCAAGTTGTTCGGCGTGAAATACATTTTCGATCACCACGACATCAATCCCGAACTCTACGAAGCAAAGTTCGACAAGCGCGGGTTTTTCTGGCGGCTGATGGTGCTGTTCGAGAAGCTGACCTTCGGGGTCGCAAACGTCTCGATCGCGACCAACGAAAGCTACAAGAAAATCGCGGTCGAACGCGGCGGGATGAAACCCGAGCGGGTGCATGTCGTACGCTCCGGCCCCGATCTTTCGCGATTGAAGCGGGTCGAACCGGTCGAGGCCTGGAAGAATGGCCGCGCCCACATGGTCGGCTATGTCGGCGTGATGGGCGAACAGGAGGGCATCGACCTTCTGATCGACGCGGTGGATCACATCGTGCGCAAGCAGGGGCGCGAGGACATCCAGTTCGTACTGGTCGGCGGCGGGCCTGCGCTGGACGATCTAAAGCAGATGACCGCCGACAAGGGTCTCGCCGACTTCATCACCTTCACCGGCCGCGCACCCGATCAGGAATTGTTCGAAGTGCTCTCGACGATGGACCTCGGGGTCAATCCCGACCGCGTCAACGCGATGAACGACAAGTCGACCATGAACAAAATCATGGAATATATGAGCCTCGAAAAAGCGATGGTTCAGTTCGACGTGACCGAAGGCAAATTCTCCGCCCGCGAAGCCTCGCTCTACGCCGCGCCCAATGACGCGGTCGATATGGCGGAGAAGATTTGCGAGCTGGTCGACGATCCGGCGCGCCGCGCGGCGATGGGCAAATATGGCCGCGAGCGGGTGGTGAAGGAATTGAACTGGCAGCACCAGATCGACCCGCTGCTGGCCGCTTACAAGCAGGCTCTCGACCTCTAGGTGCCGCTGGGGTGCGTCTCTGCACCCATAAATCGCCGCGTGCCTAACGCGATATTTACCCATTCGGGTGCATGACCTCGCCGCGAAAACGCGAGGAATTGCAGACCCATGAACGCTCCATTCGATACCGCCAGCGCCATCGGCCCCGATGCGACGGTGCAGCCTGCGCCAGACCATCAGGTCGCGGTGATCGGCCTCGGCTATATCGGCCTTCCCACCGCCGCCGTGCTGGCAAGCTATGGCTGGAACGTGTGCGGCATCGATGTCTCTGAAAAGGTTGTCGAAACCGTCAATGCGGGCGGCGTGCATATCGAGGAGAAAGACCTCGACCGGCTGGTGCATGAAGCGATCGAGAGCGAGAAACTGACCGCCTCGCTCGAAGTGCCGACCGCGCATTTCTACATGATCGCGGTACCGACCCCGCTTACAAGCGAAAACACGCCCGATATCAGCTATGTAGAGAGCGCCGCGCGCGCCATTGCACCCAAGATCCTGCCCGGCGCCTGCATCATCGTCGAAAGCACCTCGCCCGTCGGCACGACCGAAAGAGTGGGTCAGATCATCGCCGAAATGCGCCCCGACCTGAAGGTTCCGGTCTATGGCTCGCAGCAAGCCGGCGACATTGCACTCGCCTATTGTCCCGAGCGCGTCCTGCCCGGAAAGATCGTGCGCGAACTGGTCCAGAACGACCGCGTGATCGGCGGCGTCACGCCAGCCTGCGCGACCCGCGCCGCAGCGCTCTACAAGAGCTTTGTCGAGGGCGACTGCCTCACCACCAATTGCCGCGTTGCTGAAACGGTCAAGCTGACCGAGAACAGCTTCCGCGACGTGAATATCGCCTTTGCCAATGAACTCAGCGTCATCGCCGACGATCTCGGCGTGGATGTGTGGGACGTAATCAAGCTCGCGAACCGTCACCCGCGGGTCAACATCCTACAGCCCGGCCCCGGTGTCGGCGGGCATTGCATCGCGGTCGATCCGTGGTTCCTCGTCGCCAGCGCCCCCAAGGTCGCGCGCCTTATCCGCACCGCGCGCGAAGTGAACGATTTCAAGGCAACCTATACCGAACGCCGCATCCGTGGCCTCGTCGATGCCATGCCCGGCAAGGTTGCGCTGCTCGGCCTTGCCTTCAAGCCCGACATTGACGACTTCCGCGAGAGCCCCGCGCTCGAAATAGCGCTCGACCTCGCCCGCACGCGCGGTCAGCGGATCATGGTGGTCGAACCCTTTGCCAAGGAACTGCCAAAGGGCTTTGCGGGAACCGGCGCCGAACTCGTCAGCCTTGACCACGCGCTTGCAACCGCCGAAGTGGTCGTCGTGCTGGTCGATCACACCGCTTTCAAACACCTCACACCTGCCGATTTCGCGGGCAAGCTGGTGTATGACACGCGCGGCATGTTGAAACGGTGAGCAAACCCCGAATCATGGTGACATTCGGGACGCGTCCCGAGGCGATCAAGATGTTCCCTGTGGTCGCCGCCCTGCGCGCACACGGCGGGTTCGACACGCGTGTCGTCGTCACCGCACAGCACCGCGAAATGCTCGATCAGGTTTTGGAACTTGCCGGGATCGAGCCTGATATCGACCTCGATCTGATGCAGGCAGGCCAAAGCCTCGATGCGCTTTCCGCGCGGATCATCACCCGCTTTGGTGAAGCGCTCGACGCTGAAAAGCCCGACCGCGTGCTGGTTCACGGTGACACGCTGACAACGATGATGGCGACGCTCGCCTGTTATTTCCGCCGAATTCCGGTGGGGCATGTCGAGGCTGGCTTGCGCAGCGGAGACATCTACGCGCCGTGGCCCGAGGAAGTGAACCGCAAGGTGACGGGCGCGGTGGCCGATCTGCACTTCGCCCCGACCGAGAACGCGGCGGCTGCCCTGCGTGCAGAGAATGTCGCTGAAAGCGCGATCCACGTCACCGGCAACACCGTGATCGACGCGCTGCTCGCCGCGCGTGCAAAGCTGGAGGCCGACCCCGGCCTTGCCCCTGCCATCGCGCCGCTCAAGGAGCGGTTCGCAGGCAAGCGCATCATCGCCGTGACCGCCCATCGCCGCGAAAATTTCGGCGAGGGAATGCACCGGATCGCCGCCGCGCTTCAGCAGCTTGCCAGCCGCGAGGACACCGCGATCATCTACCCGATGCATCCCAATCCCAATGTGGTCGAAGTCATGCGTCCGGCGCTGGGCGATCATGCCAATATCGCGCTGATAGAGCCGCTCGATTACTTGAACTTCGTCGCCATGATGGAGGCATCGACACTGGTGCTGACCGATTCGGGCGGCATTCAGGAGGAAGCCCCCAGTCTCGGCAAGCCGGTACTGGTGATGCGCGATACGACCGAGAGGCCGGAAGGGGTTTCAGCCGGAACCGCAAAGCTGGTCGGTGCCGACACGGCGCGTATTGTTTGCGAGGTAGAGCGCCTGCTCGATCAGCCTGCCGCCTATGAAGCCATGGCAAAAGCGCACAATCCCTATGGCGACGGGCAGGCGAGCGAGCGCATCGCCCGGCTCATCGCTGCAGCGCATTAAGGGCGTTCGCGAACCAGTTTCATGTAATAGATCGCTGCGCCCAGCACGACGAGGCTGGCGCCGATATCGCCGATCCAATTGAGCTTGAGCGGGCCGAACAGCAGCCGGTCGATCATGTGCAGCGAAATGACGCGCAGAATGACGAGGAAGAGCATTACGCCGCCCGCCGCGAGCGCAGCCAGTGTCGCCTGATTGCGGCGTCCGCGTGACCGGCGCGAAAGGCGATAGCCCCAGAACATGGCTGCCGCGCTCACCACGACGAGGACGATCGACACCACAATGCCTTGGCCGAAACGCCGTGTGTCGTAGCTGCCGTCGCCGCGCAGCTCGGTTCGCATCGCGTCGCGGACAATGTCTTCGACACCAAACCCGCGCAGCGCGATCAGCACCATGAACAGCGCCGCGAGGCCCAGCCATGCATTGCGGTTCCAGGTGGCCTGACCAAGCTTCGCCGCGGTCCCGCAGGCCGCCATGCAGCCAAGCGAAACCAGCGCGTAAAGCACGATCGCAGCGAGCGAGAGATAGGTGATGCTGCCAGCCATAAGATCCCCCCACTAGGCAGTTGTGCAAAGCCTGTCTGCCCTGTGCCGGACAAAAATGTTCCAACACGGGACAGCACGATAAGAGGTCCCCCGAAGCCTGCAAGCGGCAAGCTGGCAAGCCCGGTTGAAAACTCTCGCCGCACCGTTGCTTGCATGCGGTAAGGCGTTGTTTCGCATGAGAGCTTGTCCATCGGGGCACGCCCCACGCGCAATAGGGCGTGCGGCAATTAGGCGGCCCAAGCATGTTGCGCTGCGAAAGGGGACGGTCTAAGCACTTTCCCGTAACAATGGAGGGATGTGTGACCTTACCCAAATTCGGTAGCCTCAAAGCGGGCCTGAGCGCTGCTTCGATCCTTGCGCTGAGCGCATGTGCTTCGAGCCCTGAACCCGTGATCGGAATGGCTTCGAGCACGCCGCGTGCCGATCTCGGCCAGCAAGGTTACTCGCAGATGCGGTCGAAGACCTATCTGCTGCGTCCCTCGGACCAGATTTCGATCAACGTCTTCCGCGAGCCGGACTTCTCTATGGAGAACGTGCGCATCGGGGTCGAAGGCAATGTCTCGATGCCGATGCTCGGTTCGATCCCTGCGGCCGGAATGACCGCCGCCCAGTTCGAACAGGCAATCACGCAGCGTCTCGCGACCGCCGGTCTGCGCACGCCGCAAGTTTCGGTGAACATCAACGAATACGCCTCGCATCTCGTCACCGTCGAAGGTGCGGTTGACCAGTCGGGCGTGTTCGCATTCCAGCCGGGCTCGCGCCTGTCGTCTGCCGTCGCCATGGCAGGCGGTCTGTCGCGCACTGCCAAGAGCGAGCAGGTTGCCGTGTTCCGCGAAGGCCCCGACGGCATCATGATCGCCAAGTTCGATTACGGTCAGGTCAGTCAGGGCACCATGCTCGACCCGATCCTCGAACCCAATGACCGCGTTGTCGTCGGCACTGACGGCATGTCGGTATTCTGGCAGGATCTCCTGACCGCGCTGCCCGCATTCGGCGTCTTCGCCAGCGTCGGGGTGAACGCACTGGACAGCAACAACTGATCGAGAAATGAACGACCGTTCCATTATCCAGACGCCCGATCCTTCTGGGCGAGACGTGTGGGCTGACCGCTATCTGCCCGCAGAAATGATCGAAGCGCCGCAACAAGGCGGCGGCTTTCAGATCGATACGGCCTGGCTGCGCGGTGCGCTGTTCCGGCAACGCTGGCTGATCGGAGCGACCGTTCTTGCAGGGCTGTTGATCGGCCTTGTCATCACTTTGCTGACCACGCCGATCTATCAGGCGACCGCTACGGTGCGAATCCAGCCGTGGGGCAATTTCATCGTCGAAGGGCAGGACGTCGCAACAACGATCGGCTCCTCGAATGAAATCGACCTGTTCATGGAAACGCAGGGCACTGTCATCGAAAGCCGCAATCTCGCAGAGGTCGTGGCAGGCAATCTGAGCCCGGGCACGCGCAATGCGCTGCTCGGCCCGACGGTCGATGACAATCGCCCGCCGCAGCGCAGCGATGAAGAGTGGGAAGACGACAAGCGCCGCATGGCAGTCACCGCTTTGCAGGCAGGCGTGAGCGCCGATGTGCCGGTCAATAGCCAGATCATCGCAATCAACTTCATGTCGGAAGACCCCGCGCTCGCGGCGGAAATCGTCAACGCCTATGCCGAAGCCTTCCAGCAGTCCGACACGCGTCGCAATGTTGAAAGCAACACCTATGCACGCGAATATCTGACCGAGCAGATCCAGCAGGTCCGCGACCGTCTGGACACGGCTGAGCGTGCGGCCAATGATTATGCCCGCAGCGCCGGCATCGTCACGCCCGACACCACCGGCGCGGACGGAATGACCGGCCAGACGATCACCGGTGCGAACCTTTCGAACATCAACTCGACCGTGGCGCAGGCGCGTGCCGCCCGCATTGCGGCGGAACAGAAGTGGCGCGCGGTTTCGGGCATTCCTGCCTCGCAGCTGCCCGAAGTTCAGAACAGCCCCGTCATTCAGGGCCTGATCCAGCAGCGCGCAACGCTGACCGGTCAGCTGACCAATCTGCGCCAGCGCTATAACGACCAGTTCCCTGAAATTCAGGACACGCTGGCCCGTATCGAGCTGCTCGACCGTCAGATCGACCAGACCGGCGAGAACATCAAGGCGAGCATCCGCAGCGAATACATCATCGCCCGCAATCAGGAAGCCGCGCTTGCCGGGGAACTGAGCAATGTCACGGGTGACGCGCTGGTAGAGCAGGACCAGAAGGTCGAATACGCCAACCTCGAGCGCGAGGCCGAAGGTCTGCGCGGACAGCTATCCAGCCTGCTCGATCGCTTCAACCAGATCAGCACCGCTGCCAATGTGCAGAGCGGCGCGATCACCATCCTCGACAATGCCGTGGTGCCGCGTTCGCCGGTCTCGCCCAACATTGCGCGCAACATGATCATCGCGTTGGTGCTCTCTGTGGCAATGGCCGGCGGTCTTGCACTGGTTCGCGAAATCTTCGTCGATCAGTTCCGTCGCACCGAAGACGTCGACGAACGTCTCGGCTTGCCGGTGCTCGGCCTCACTCCGCATGTGAAGTCGGACGATATCGACCGTCAGGAAGCCAACCAGTTCAGCTCTCTGATGGAGGCTTATGCCTCGATCCGCTCGACCATCGACTTCGCGGTTCCGCGTGACGGCGCGGTGGTGCAGCTGACGTCGAGCCAGGCGTCGGAAGGCAAATCGACGACCGCGCTGATCCTTGCCGAGCTGTTCGCCCGTCTGGGCCGCAAGACGCTGCTGATTGACGCCGACTTGCGCAAGCCGTCGATCGTCAAGCTGCTCGACATCGACCGCCGCGACGTTGGCATCACCGAAGTGCTGCTCAACCACGCCACGATCGACGAAGCGATGATCGAAGGGGTTCACGAAAACCTCAAGATCCTCTCGGTTGCCGGAATTCCGCCGAACCCGATCGAGCTGCTTTGCTCGCGCAGGTTCAAGGACTTCATCGAGGAGCAGCGCAAGGAATTCTCGATCATCCTGATCGACTCCCCGCCGGTCCTCGGCCTAGCCGATGCTCCCGAGATCGCCCAGACGGTCGATGCGACCATCTTCGTGATCGAGGCCAACCGCACCAGCTTTGCGCAGGCCCGTACCGCTGTGAAGCGCCTGACCCATGTCGGCGCCAACGTCATCGGCGCGGTGCTCACCAAATATCGGGCACTCGAAGCGGGTTCGGACTACGCCTATCAATACCAGTACTACCAGTACGGGAATGATAAGTAGGTTCCGAAGTCGACCTGACCCGACACCCTTGCCATACGCCGCACGCAAACGGCTAATTTGCAAATGAAGGAGACGCGGACGATGTATGGACGCAAGACCGTGCTTGTCACCGGCGGTGCCGGCTTTTTGGGCTCACATCTGTGTGACCGACTGATCGCCCAGGGCGCCAACGTGCTGTGCGTGGACAATTTTTACACCGGCGCGCGTGACAATATTGTTCATCTGGTCGGCCATCCGCAGTTCGAGCTGATGCGGCACGATGTGACCTTCCCGCTCTATGTGGAAGTGGGCGAGATCTACAACCTCGCCTGTCCGGCCTCGCCGATCCACTACCAGCGCGACCCGGTCCAGACGACCAAGACCAGCGTCCACGGCGCGATTAACATGCTGGGGCTGGCAAAGCGCGTCGGCGCTCGCATCCTCCAGGCCTCGACCAGCGAAGTCTACGGCGATCCCGACGTACATCCGCAGCCCGAAAGTTATTGGGGCAACGTCAATCCGATCGGCCCGCGTTCGTGCTATGACGAGGGCAAGCGCTGCGCGGAGACGCTGTTCTTCGACTATCACCGCCAGCATGACCTCGACATCAAGGTCGTGCGCATCTTCAACACTTACGGCCCGCGCATGCATCCGCAGGACGGGCGCGTGGTGTCGAACTTCATCATGCAGGCGCTGCGCGGCGAAGACATCACGATTTTCGGCGACGGCAAGCAGACGCGCAGCTTCTGCTATGTCGACGATCTGATCGACGGCTTCGTCAAATTCATGAACACCGAAAAGGGCTTCACCGGCCCGATGAACCTCGGCAATCCGGGCGAGTTTTCGATGCTCGAACTGGCCGAGAACGTGCTCGATATCATTGGTTCCAAGTCGCAGATCGCCTTCCACGATCTGCCGCAGGACGATCCCAAGCAGCGCCGCCCCGACATCTCGCTGGCGCAGGAAAAGCTCGAGGATTGGGCCCCCCGCACCCCGCTGCGTGAAGGTCTGACCAAGACGATCGAATATTTCGACGGACTGCTTAAATCCAAAGGATAGGCCTGTGGCTGCTCCCGTTCCCGAATTTTCGGTCGTCATACCGGCGCACAATGAAGAGGCGGTGATCGGGCGCTGCCTCGAAACCCTGCTGGCCGACGCGCCCAAGGACAATCCGCCCGAGATCATCATCGCCGGAAACGGCTGCAAGGATCGCACGGTCGAAATCGCACGCGAACTGGCGCCTTTTGCGACAATCCTCGATCTGCCCGCCGGCTCGAAGGTGATCGCCATGAACGAGGCGAACAAGGTTGCCAGACATGCGCCGCGTTTCTTCCTCGATGCCGATCTTCAGTGCTCTTATGCCGCGCTCAAGGCGACTTCTGACGCTTTGAGGCAACCCGGCGTCATGGCCGCATCGCCCGCGCTCGACATGGATGTTTCGCGTTCGGATTTCTGGGTGCGCGCCTATTATCGGGTGTGGATGACGCAGCCCTATGTGACTGACCGGCTGGTGGGTTCGGGCGTCTTCGGCCTGTCGGCAGTAGGCCTTGAACGGATTGGCGAAATCCCCCCGACCTTTGCCGATGACACATGGGTGCGCACACGCTTTTCCTACGACGAGCGCCGCAATGTCGCCAAGGATGCTGACGGCAATCCGGTGCACTTCACTGTCTCGCCCCCGCGCACCTTGCGCGACCAGATCAAGATTGAGGCCCGTCGCCGGATCGGCAGCGAGCAGGTGCTGGCGCTCTACCCCAGCCCGCACAACACCAAGATCAACCGCCCCGGCAATCTCGGCACCGCGCTGAAGAACGGGGCAAGCGTGCTCGACGTGGCGATCTACCTCGCAATGAAAACCGCTGCGCTTTTGCAATTCCGCTGGAACAAGGCGCGCGGAAAGACGCCGGTCTGGGTGCGCGACATGGGCGCTCGCAAGACGGCCTGAAGCCGCTCCGATCAAATCCGCGTCTTGGGCGGTCCGTTGATCCAAAGTTCGCGCTGCTTCCAAACAATCGCGTATTGTTCTGCAACGTCCTTGTATCTCGGAAACACGAGAGATGCGACGCGATACCCGAATGCGCGCCACCACACCCAAAAGACCATGAGAGCAACGCCGATAGGCCGCCAGAACGAACTGAAGTGTCGCTTGATCAAACCGATCCGGCCACCGGTAACGTAGATCGTGCGAGAAGACTTGGTCTTGGTGCTCCGACCACCGTAGTGAATGATCGTAGCTTCGGGTGTCATAACCGGCTTGGCGCCAGCCTTTCTCGCCCGCGCCGCAAGATCGGCTTCTTCGCCAAACATGAAGAAGTCGAGATCGAAGCCGCCCAACTCGTTCCAGAAATCGCGTTTGATCAGCAGGAAGGAACCCTGCACGATATCGATCTGGCGTTCATGGTCGCGCTTCCAGCCGCCGTAGCCTTCGGGATTGAACAGCTCGGAATTGCGGAAGATCCGCGATAGGCCCGTCGCCATGCAAAACGCGCTCCACGGTGTAATCCGCCCCCAGCAACTATCTGGGTTGAGCGTTCCGTCCTCGAACACTGTCCGCCCACCCCACAGCTTCGATGCGGGTTTGGCCTGCGCGAAAGCGACGATTTTCTCGATCGCACGGTCTAGCACCACTGTATCGGTGTTGAGCAGGAGCACATATTCGCCCCGTGCGCGCTCAACCGATATATTGGTCGCCTTGGCAAAGCCGTGATTATCGGTCTCCGCCATCAGAACAACCTGCGGAAATTCGCGCGCTATGGCTTCCGCCGATCCGTCTTCCGAACCGTTGTCGACCACGATCACTTCGAACGAAATGTTCTGCGTTTGCTGATAGACCGAACGCAGACATTCGAGCGTCAACTCGCGCGTGTTCCAATTAACCAGCATAATGGACACAAGGGGCCGGTCCGCCGCTTCTTCAAAGGATTTCATCATGCCAATTGAGCGAAAGCCCGCCTTCTATCTTTGTCGGTTGGTAACAGAGACTGAGCAATACTGGCGCGCGTGCAGTTCGATTCAAAACTTGACTCATCGCTGACTGATTGGTCGACGAACCTGACGGCGCTTTACAGCATGCTTGGTTGGAACAATCGCTCCGAAAGTGGTCGCCACTCCGAGTATCATGGCGAACCAGATCAGAAAGTTTCCGAAAAACGAAACGGTGAAGCCCAGCACGAAGAACATCGTCATCGTGATAGCGATCCCGATGAGCAAAGTCGCATTCACGCCCGATTGACGCGAGGCATTCATAGCCAAGCCCGCAATGCTCAGGATCGTCGCAAGAGCGCACAACAATGCTGGCGGCAAACCATTACGAATGGCTGTCGCGAGCCAGAATGAGTCGACGCTAGGGAGCATCCACGGGAGTCCCTTGAACTGCTCATAGCCGATACCGAACCACGGGTAGTTGAGCACGGATGCCGAACCGTACTCCCAAATCAGCAGCCGATAGTAACCGCTGGCAGGGTTGAGCGTGGAACGGATGATGATCGATATTAGGCCGCCTTCGGAAACCAGATGGATCGTGGCGAGAAAAGCCAAAGCAACGAAGATGAATATCGGCCAATTCAGGAACGTCACCATCTTCCTGAGCCGGTCATAGGTGGCCAGGACCACAAACATGAAAATGCCGATGAACGCGGCAGAGCTGAGAGAAAAAATGGCACCCGCAGCCGCGGACAAACCCGCAAGAAACGGCCAGCGCCTCAACATCGAGAACCAATAAAGTGGCAGCAAGCTAGTGAAAAACAGTCCCGCGAGGATTGGGTGCGAGAATGGGCCCGTCGCGCGCAAAAGGCCCATACGCGTATCCGAAAGCTTCGCTTGCCCGAGGTCCACCCCATATTCCGCCGCACCAATCGAGCCGAAGACTGCTTGGCCAGCGCCTCGGATTATTCGCGTATGAGTGACCGCTTCGATCACCATCAGTGCCGAAATGCCGAGCGCGAACGGTGCGACGGCGATCAGGAAGATTCGAAAATCGTCGAATGACCGAATAGCGAGCCGCGCTGCGAGGTATGGAATGAGAATATCGAGTGCAAGCGCAACACCAGCGGGCCCGCCGCGCTCAAAGCCATATACGATCACGAATGATAGCGTGATCCAGACAACGGTAAGCACAACGAGCACATCGTTGAAACGCAACCGGAGACGACCTGAGAACACTTGCATGAGCACCCAGGGCGCCACCAGTATCCAAGCCATACGGTAAGCGTATAATGTTTGGCCAGCGAGGTTGAAACGCACCTCTACCGGCAGCAGGAGCCCGATGAGCAGAATGATCATCGGAAAAATGCGCAGGAAGGGTGCCCATTGGCTTCGCTGCGGGCGAAGCATCCGGCGCGGCGCCTGACGCGGGCGCGGCGATGCAAGCGCTGCTTGCCGTGGCCGCTGCGGGGCCGATCCGGGGGTGTTTGTGGTCGCCATAAATCAGTCCGAAACCGACCATTATCTCTACGCGGTGGGTCTGCGCTGCGGCAACAGGTAATTGGCGGTTTTCAGAAAACATTTTCCTACACGGAGTTCATCTGACAGGCTTTGTTCGTCTTTTGTTCCGATGGAGGCGATTCCCATGACCGATCCTTTTGCACAATTCTCCGACACGCCGACCGCTCCTGCGCTCAAATGTTTCGAAATCACCCCCGACGATGGCGCCGAACTCGCACTGATCACCAAGGCGATCTATGTCGGTGAAGCAGGCGACGTCGTCCTGCGCTCGGCCGAAGGCGACGCCGATGTCACGTTCCGCAATGTTCCGGAGGGCTATATTCTCGATGTTCGCGTTCTTGCGGTGAGGGATACCGGCACGACCGCCGGTTCGCTGGTGGGGCTGGCCTGATGCCGGGTTTCGGACAAATTCCGGCTTCGCGGCGCGGAACGGAGGTGCATTTTGCACCGCCCTTCCCTGTCGCCGGCCCGCTCCTCGCGCCCTCTCCTGCGTGGACCGGAGAAGCGGCGAGCGGTTTTTCCAGCTCGCCGAGCGATCCCGAGCGAACCACCGCAAAGCCCGCCGCGCGCCTGCTCGTTCCGCCCGGGCAGTTCTACAAGAAGAAGCTCAACGTCGGGGTCGCCGCTGCGGCGAATGACGGCGGCACGCTGATCGGCGGGATCGACCGCGTGCGATTCCGCTATGAAGGCGCAACGGTGGATGTCCTCGAACCGAGCGCCTTCACCTTTCCCGACAGCAACGGCAATGAGGTGACCTATTGGGGCTATTGGGTGACGCTTTCCAAGCTGCCCGGAACAGTTGGCGAAGCGCAGCTCTATGCCGAAGTGGTACCGGCCGATGCCACCATGCAGGCCCGCGTCATCGGTCCCTACAGCTTCTTCCCGGCGAAAAAGCTGCACGATGCAGAATACACCGTCGATCCCGACGATGCTGTGTCCTCGACCAACTTCCATAGCTTCGACGATGCGCTGGCACAGGTGAAGAGCGATGCAGCGGCCAATCCGCGCGTCACTTTTAAGAAAGCGATGAACAATGTCGCAATGAGCTTCATCCCGCCGACCTTCACCCCGTCGGGCTATGTCACCGTCGAAGCGAAGGCGCCGGTGACTTTCGGGCGGACCGCTCTCACGACAACGGCCAGCGTGGACAGCGACAGCAATTTGCGCCCGCGGCTCAACGGATTGTGGCTCAAGGGCGGGAACATCACCGTCGATTATGCTTATGTCGACAATCTCTACAGCGAAGGCGGCAAGGAATTCGTCCTCGACGGTATCACCATGACCAATTCGCGCGGGCCCAACGCGCTGTGGCGCGGCGGCCCCTATTGGACAGGTTCACGGGTCCGCAATTCGCCCTATTTCCTCGAAGTATCGGCCTCCAATCTGGAGAATATCGCGGTCGCGGCGAGCCTCGTGCGCGGCGGCGTCTTTGCCAATTTGAGCCGCGATATCTTCGCCGATGTGCGCTGTCTGGTGGGCACGCGGGTGGAAACCCACGATGACACGCCCTTCAATGACGACGCTCCCGCTTTCACGGTCCACTACACCGGCACGCAATCGACCGCGACCATCGCGCGCAGCGGCACGGTCGATCCGAACAACGCCACCTATACGTTCAAATGGGGCGGCAATTCGGCAAGTTTTACGGTCGGCAAGCAACCCGCCGACTATGCCGGAACCGATGCCGACGGCTATCTGTTTGCCGAGGTGGTCGACTTCATCAACACGGTTCTGGCCAGCCAGGACAGCGGATGGAGCGCGACACTCAACGATACGCAAGGGCGGCGCGCATCGTCGGGCTCGCTCGCAGGGCTGAAAGCGCAGGGTTTCGGCGACACCAATTGCAAGTCGGCTCCGCTCGATATCGTCTCAAGCTTCGATGCGCATGGCGACTGGTATCAACAGCGGTTCAACACGATCAGCGAGAACGTCATCGCCTATGACAACGTCGCCTACGACATGCAGTCGCAGAACATCTTCATTTCCAGCACTTCGGATGCGAAGGACTTCGTGTTCTTCAACAATGCGCTCGGCAATGATCCGGTCGGTTCGGATTATTTCAGCGAAACTTCGGTGTTCAGCCAGATCGGACGATCGGGGACCGCGACGACAATCTCGCATGTCGTGATCGCGCATTGTTCGATGCCGAACCAGACGCTGTCGTTCCGCAACGACGGGGTGCCCTCGACTTTCGACAGCTACTGCCTGGTCGCCAACAATGCGCTGCGCGGACTGGTAAAGAACGGCACCGCGCCAATCGACGCAAAGATCACCGGCAACCACCTGCTCGCCGGATCAAACCCGCTGGCCGAAGCAGTGGCGACCACTACAGGAGGCTCTGCGACGGACCTGTTTGCAGACTTTACCATCGGCGATTTCCTGCCTGCAGGTGCGTTGCTGAGCAACCTCAAGGTTCCGGTGGTGACGCGCAATCAAGCGGGCGTGCAGCGTTTGCCCGTTGCGCCTGCGGGCGCGATCTAGCCGTCCATCCCGGCATAGGGCAGCACGCCCATCTTGCTGAGCTTGCGCCGCACGCGGTTGTACAGCCCCATGCGCTGGGATCGCGAATTGGTGTGCACAAAGGCCCCTGACGGGCAATCGTCGCGGCCCAGAAAGGCACTCAATTCGTTCCAGCCATGACCGCGCTCGAGCCAGAACTCGAGCAGGTCATCGGGGCGGTCGGCGAAGTATTCGCGCACGGCGGCATTGTGCGCGTCATAGACCTCGCGGTAGCGCGCCTCATGCCCGACGGGGGCGCCTGCATCCTCGCCATAGGTCAGCTGCTGGATATGGTAGGGTTCTGCGCCGAAGTGGCTCGCAATCGAGTGATACCAGCGATCGGTGTCGCGCATCGTGAGAATGAATTTGGCCCCGGGGAACGCTGCATCAAGCTCTCTAAACATCAGCGGCCATGGCATATCCTCGACCGAGTCAAACCGCTGCGCAATCTCCAGCCCGCGCTCGACATAAGTCCGGCGCAATTCGTCGAGCGGCACGTCGCGGCCGAAAACGCCGGTGACGCTGTAGCCGATCTCGCTCAAGGCATCGCGCAAAGAGGATGTGCCAGTCTTCTGAAAGCCAATGCAAAAAATCTTCATGGACAAAGCTGTGGCGCAAGCCGTTTCGCAGTGCAACATTGATTGCCCCGTCCAAGCGTCTAAGACCCTCGGGTAACGCTCGGCACAAAGGGAAAGCACGCCTGCGCATGAAGGGCAGAATCGGGATCGACCTTGCCATCGGGCTTGGCCTCAGGGGACTGGGCGCGGTTTCGGGCTTTGTGCTGCTGTGGCTGATCGCGCAAACCAACGGCGCACAAGCGGTCGGCGCCTATCAGCTGGGCCTGACAACGGCGACGGTTCTCGCTGTGATCGCGCTTGCCGGGCAGGACATTCTGATCATCCGCCAGGCCCCGCAAATTATTCACAAGGGCTCTCTGGCAGATCTGCGTGCGACCTATTTTGCCGGTCGGCTTTGGGCACTGGGCGCGGGAGCCGTCGGCGCGCTGGTCATGCTCGCGGGCGCCTATGTCGCGGCAGATGTCATGGGCCAGAGCGGCGAATGGAGCGTGATCGTACTCGCCTTCTTCCCGGCTGTGATGATGCTCGCCGTTCTGCGGCACAGCAATGCGTTGCTGCGCAGCCAAGGCAGTGTGCTGATCTCGCAATCGCTCGAAGGCGTGCTTTACACCAGCGTTGCCGCGGCAATTGTCGCAGCTTTGTGGCTCGCAGGCAGCACGGTCGCGCCGATCACACTACCGCTGGCCTATCTCGTCGGATTGGCGCTGGCACTCGCGATCAGCCTCATCGCTTCGCAAAAACTCGCCTCGCGCTGGACCGGCAATTCGCCGCGACAAAAGGCGAAGCTCGACCTCGCCACCGGCCTGCGCGTGACGGGCGCGCCGATCCTGATGATGAGCGGAGAATGGCTGACCCTCTTGGCGCTAGGCGCTCTTGCCGGTCTGTCAGAGGCGGGCGTCTATCGCACCGCCTTCATGATCTGCATGCTGTTCCAGCTGGTCAACGCGTCCTTTGCAACGATGGCAGGGCCGCATATCGCCAAGGCAAGCGCCGTCAATGATCGCGCGGGCGTGATGGGAATCACGTGGAAGGTTGGATTGATCGGCCTCGTGCTCGTAGCGCCGCTCGCCGCGCTATGCCTGATCGTGCCGGGCTTTCTGCTCGGCCTGTTTGGCGAGGAGTTTGTTGCCGGTGCGTTGACGCTTCAACTGCTCGCTGCGGCGCAGACGGTCAATGTCGTGTTCGGACCTGTCGGGACCGCGCTGATCATGGTCGGGCGCGAGCGGCAGGTGCTGGCTATCGAGATCGTTGCAAGCTCGATTGCGGTGCTGCTGGCGCTGGTCCTGATACCGCAGCTGGGCATGGTCGGCGCGGCGATCGGATTTGCGAGCGCGACCGTGTTGCGCAACACCGCCTCGCGGATTGCGCTCAACTTCTGGCATCCCGACACGGCCGGATCGGTTGGAACCGCCGAAGCCTAGAGTTCCTGCACCAGCTCGATCTGGATCCCGCGCGTCGCCACCGGGTGAATGAAATTGCACAGGAAGTTGCCCGCGCCCTTGATCGGTTCCGGCTCTACCATCTGCAGGTCATTGGCCGCGCACCAGGCCTGTGCGGCGGCAAAATCGTCGATCTGGTAAGCGAAGTGGTGGACCCCGCCCACACCCTTGTTGAAGCGCGTTAGCGGGCCTTCATCGGCAACCACCAATTCGATTGCGGCACCCGCTTGCGGCTGGGTGAAGATGCACCAGCAATGCCACGGATCGACATAACCGCGATAATCTTCGGTGAGCCCAAAGGTCTCCATATGCCGCTCGGCATCTTCGATGGAGGGAAGCACGATCCCGACGTGGTGAAGGCGATAATTTGCAAACATGAGCCTTGTCCTAAGCCTTCGTCTCGCGCCGCACCAGCCCGCTTGAGGCCGCGATGATGGCCGCCCGCGCCGGCACTTCGATGAGCTTGTAGCTTACGTAGGACAGCAAGGTGACGGCACCGATCACGCCGCAGATCATCGCGATCCCGCCGAGCGATCCGACCTCGCCGCGCCCCGCCAGAACCACGTCGAAGGCGACGACCCCGATCGGGAAATGCCACAGGTAAACCGAATAGGAAATCTCGCCGAGCAGCACGGGGAAGGCGCGCTGCAGGGGCTTCAGTCCGCCATGCCGCTCGGTATCGGCGGCGAGCACTACGATCCCGGCAAGGCCGAGAACAACCACCACATACGGCGCCGCGAGCAGGATCGCAGCGATCAATCCCGCCAGCACCAGCAGCAGCGCAATCAGCGCGCCGCGCGCACCGAGCGTTCGGGCTTCGGCAAGCCGGTAGAGCGCAATGCCGAGCGCAAAGGTCGGGACGATACGGATCGCGCCGATGTTCCACGTCGCCTGCAGCAGCGAATTGCCCGTTGCAACAGTGTTCACCAGATCGAGCACCACCAGAGCGCCAATGCACAGCAACGCCAGCAGCAACGGCCAGCGCATCAGCCGCGAAAAGCTGAGCACGAAAACAGGGAACAGCAGATAGGCGAACCATTCCGCGCTGATCGACCACGATGGCAGGTTGAACATCAGGTCGGGCGTCGCCCCCCATGCGTGGATCAGCGTCAGATTGGCGAACAAGCCGCGCAGGATCTGCCCCTTGTCGAACTCGCCCCATTCGACCAGCTCCCAAATGGTGAACTGCCAGCCGAGCGCACCGCCGACGAGCGAGAGCCCGATTGTCACGGCGAGCGTTAGCACGTGAAGCGGATAAATCCGTCCGATGCGGCGGACGAGAAAGCTCCAATAATCGAAGCGCTGTTCGCGCACCTTGGGCAGATAGACATGCGCGAGCACAAAGCCCGACAGAACGAAGAAGAAATCCACTCCGAGGAAGCCGTAGCCAGCGAGCCGCGATTCCTGCAGCGCGGTGTCGGGGAAGAATTCCTTGAAGTGGAAGAACACGACCCAGGCCGCCGCGAGAAAACGCAGGCTGGTGAGCGAATGGATGACCGCGGGCAACGGTATGGTGGCGCTCACCGGCGCAGCAGTTGAGGAACTCACGGACACAGGCTCACCTCGTCTTCACCGGCATGCGCACTGTCCCAGCCGATCCGCGCCAGCGTATCGCCGAGCATACGGCTGACCTTATGCGCACCGGGCGTGTTGAGGTGGCCGTAGTCCGAATATTTGCTGGCATCCGCGGCGATGCAATCGGCCGTCAGCACGCGGCCAAGATTGCGATAGAACTCGCCCTCGCGCAGCGGGACGGGGTGCTCGAACACCGGCATATAGAGGAATGCGACCTGTGCCCCATTGTCATGCGCCAGATTGGCGATCGCCTGCGTGTAATAACGCTCGATCGCAAATTCCTGATCGGCAAAACCGGCCGGAAGCACCGGCGGCGTGATCGAGCGGATGCGTTCTTCGGCATAGGGGCGCAGCAATTCGGCCGAATAGATGCTGTCCTTGTCGATCGAGCCGCCCGTCGGGGATTCGTAGCTGAGCGTGGTGTCGTAATCGCTGCCCCAATAGCTCGCCTCATCGAAGCTGCGGATACCGAACAGCTCCGGGAACCAGGACTGCAGTGCGAGCGACATCTGCCGGAACGGAATGAAGGCAAGGTCCTCGCCATAGTCGCGGTTGATCAGCGCGGGCGCTCCGATCACATCGCCCGGATCGGCAATATTGCGGAAGGCAGGATGTCCGTCGCGCGGCATGGCTTCGATTGCCGAAAGGATCACGAGTTCGACTTCGGGATGATGCTCGAACAATTGGCGCGCCATAGCGTAATGAGCGTTGCGGCCTTCTTGCGGGAGGCTGAGATTGGCAACGCGAACCTCGCGGCCAAGCTGTTTGCTCAGCTCTTCTTGCACCACCGGCGCAGCGACAGCCGATTGCAGGCGCGAATTGCCGATAATGGCAATGTCGATCGGCGTTTCGTCGAACGCCACGCGTTCATAGGACCAGACCGAGCGGAAGTGCAGCGTCCCGTCGAGCTGCTGATAGCGGGCGTATGGATCATGCGGCAGCAGCATGGTGAGACCGCCGAGCGCAAAGAAACCGGCAAGCACCGCAGCCAGCAAAAGCCAGGGGCGCTCTTTCGGGGTGTGCGTGTCTGCCTGCTCCATGCGCTCTCCCCTCTATCAGAAATTGAAGTAGATGAATTCGGTCGTGCCGCGCATGATGAACGCGACCGCGAGGAACAGGGTGAGCGCAGTCAGCAGCGCCCAGCCTAGCGACATCCGCCATTCGATCTGCACCGGGCTTGGCGCGCGCTTGGCCCAGTCGGCGCTCCAGTCGATCACCGGCTCGAACCGACCCATGATTTCGTGCGAATTGGGCAGCAGATAAATGATCGCATAGGCGGCGAGCGTGAAGAGAACGGCCGCCGCGAGGCCGAGCGGCCAGTCCGGCTGGACCACCAGAAATTCTGTTCCGCCCGCTGCGGCTGCGAAAATCGCAAGCATCTCGATCTCGTTGCGCGCTCCGAAGGGGATGATTGCCGCCACGAAGGCCAGCAAGGTCGCCGCACGTGCAACAGGGCTGTGCCATGCAGGCGCACTCTGCCCAGCCTTCTTGCGCGCCTTGCGGGCAGGCTTGCGATAGGCGGCCCACGCTTCGTTCACCGACATGTAAATGCCTTGCATCAGGCCAAAGATCACGAAGGTCCAGCCTGCCCCGTGCCACACGCCGATGACCAGCATCGAGATCATCGTCGGCACGACCACCGCAACGCCAAGCGTGCCCCATTTGCCGAGACCGCGCATCGCTGCAAAACGAGCGCAAGGGACGGCGACCGGCTGGAAGATATAGAGCTGCACCCAGCGCCCCAGCGTCGCATGCCAGCGCCGCCAGATTTCAACGACACTCTGCGAGCGCAACGGCGACAGGAAGTTGAGCGGCAGCACGATGCCGAGCATCCGCGCAGTGCCGATCGCCATGTCGGAATAGCCCGAAAAGTCGAAATAGACCTGCGCAGTATAAGCGAAGGCAGCGATCCATGCGTCCAACATGCCGATGGCATTGCCCTCGCCCACTCCGACAAAAATCGGGGACGCGTAGAGCGCGAGCGTGTCGGCAATGACGGTTTTCTTGAACAGGCCGATGGCAAAAATCGCGAGGCCTATCAGGATGTTGCGCCCGACCTCACCCCATTGCGGCTTTCGGCGATGCTGGTCGATGACCTCGGCATATTGAACGATTGGCCCTGCCAGCAATTGCGGGAAGAACAGCACGAAGCTGCCGTAGTCGAGCGCGCCTGCGGGCTTGATCTTGCCGCGGCTGACATCGACCAGATAGCCGATCTGCTGGAAGGTAAAAAAGGATATGCCGAGCGGAAGGAGGATGGATTCAATCGCAAAACCCGCTCCGAAAGCGTCATTGATCGCGGTCAGCAGGAAATTGAAATATTTGAAATATCCCAACACCAGCAGGTTTGCGACCACCGCCAGAGCGATCACTCCGGCTTTTGCTCCGGCACGCGCTCCCAATCGCCCGATCACTTGCCCCGCGATGAAATTCAGCACCACCGATGCCAGCAGCAGCGGCAGGAACTGCGCGCCGGCCAGCCCGTAGAAAGCGAGCGTTGCAAGGATCAGAAACGGGCGCCGCAGGAAGGCCAGCGGGCTCAATGACAGCACGTAATATCCCGCCACCACAATCGGCAGGAAAGCAAATATGAAATTGACCGAGTTGAAGAGCATGGCGCGTCAGCGGCTCTCTATCGCGGCTCGGCAATGATCGAGCAGGTCACTGCGATCTTGCGCTTGAGCGCGCGCGGAAGGCTTGCCGCCTGGGTCGTGTGCGAGGCGATCTCGAGCACGCGGAAGCCGCCGTCTTCGAGCATTTTCACCGCGTCATCGGGGTCGCTCAACAACTGGATGTGATCGGGCATCGGTGCATTCAGCGGCACGTTGACGAACAGATAGCCGCCTTTTGCGACCGCATGGCGGATTTTCTGCAAGGCATCGACCGGCGCTTCGAGATGTTCGAGCAGATGCGACAGGATAATCAGGTCGAACTGCTCGCTCCCCGCTTCGATCTGGTGCATATCCTGGATCGCATAGCGCGCGCGTTCACCCATGCCGAGCTGGTCGAGCGCGGCGCGGGTCTGGTCGAGCGAGACGGGGCTGATGTCCCATGCAACCGCTTCTTCGAGCCCCAGCCGCGTCAGCGCGAGATAGATCAGCAGGCCGTGACCGGACCCGACTTCCATCATCTTGCCGCCCGGCTTCACCCGCGCAGCAAGCCGTCCGAGGAAGAAATGCAGGCTTGAGGCGTGCATGTACCACAGCACATGGCTCAGCAGCAGGCCGTGCATGTAGCGCTGCATGAATTCGTCGTCCGAATAGACGTGCGCGTTGGTCTCGGCGAAGGTCGAGTAGCGATAGGCATCGGTGCGCGCGAAGTTCAGTTCTTCCTCGCGGATGACATCGCACAACCAGCGATAATCCTGCGCGGTTTGCCCGGCGTGATCGCCCGCCAGCCGCAACACCACTTCGGCAACGGAATCGCTGGTATCGAGCAGCGCGGGCGTGCGCACATCGAAGCTTTTTTCGAGATAATCCGCGTGTTCGGGCCACGCCTCGGTCACCAGATGCGTCAGCTTTGCAAGATGAGGGCGCCCGGCGAGCATTTCTTCGAGAGTGGACATCAGTTGGTTTTCCCGTTCACGCGTCTGCCCCGGCAAGTTCATCGGCACGCTCGATCACCATCGGCAGATCGGGCGCCTGATAATTAGCAAGGTCGAGCACCCAGCGCGTGCCGCCGTCGGCAAGATCGCCTGCGAAAGTGAAGCCGAGCTTTTCGAAATGCTTTTCGACAAGGCCGTTTTTGGGTGTGGGCAGCCATTCGCCGACCAGCCGCTGTGCGCCGGCCTTGCGCGCTGCATCGGCAACCACGGCGAGCACCGCTTCTTCAACCCTTCGGCCGAGCACGCGGCAGCTCATCAGCCATGTGTCGCAGACCCATTCCTCCTCGCCGCAATCGAAGATCACGACCGAGATCATGCCGTTGTCGCCGAAGCGGTCCTCCAGCCGGACCTGCAAGGTGAACTTCGCCGGATCGGCCTCGAAGGCTTCGACTTCCGCCTCGGTATAGCGGCGGGTGGTGAGGTTGAACTGGTTGGATTTGTTGACCAGCTGCGCGGTGCGCGCGCGGCCCAGCGCATCGAAGGGGCGCAGACTACACACCATGTCGAGCGAGCGCAGATAGTCGTCCATATTGCCGATCTTCTGCATCGCGCTCGAACGCGCAGCATTGGCGGCATACATATCGGCGCGCTTGCGGTCCTCGTCGCCGAAACTGACTGCTTCGAAATAGCCTGCAGCCGAAAGGATCAGCGGATATTGCGCAGGGTCCGCACCGACTTCGGGCACGGCGACCTGCGGCAATTCCTGCCGCACGCGCTCGCGCTCGGCAGGGTTGTCGTCGAGGAAGACCAGCGCATCGACGCCGATGTTGAGCACCTTGGCGATGTGCTGGAGGTTGCTCGCCTTGTCGGTCCAATTTGCGACGAAGACGGCGATATCCTCTTCCTTGAGCACCATTTCATCATGCTCGCGGAAAGGAATCAGCGCGTTCGATTCCTCGTTTTTCGAGCACACGGCAAGGATGATCCCGCGTGTGCGCAGGTCGCGGGCAAGCGACTGGATGGCGGTGAAGGCCTCTCCCGTCCCGCTTCCCTGCCCCAGAGCGATGCCATCGACGCCGTCGTCGCCAATGACCCCGCCCCACAGCGTGTTGTCGAGGTCGAGCACGAGGCATTTGCGCGACAGCCCGCGCGCAGCGGCGAGCAGGCGGCAGAGATGATCCGCCGCGAGCGGCACCGCGTCGAGCGCATAGGGGACCTTGGCATCGTGCCAGCGCGCCGCATCATGCCACTGCGCAAGGCCGACAGTTTCGGCCAGCGCCGCAAGGTCGAGCAGCAGATCGCCCGGCCCGAGGGCTTCGGCAGCAAGGCGCGCATTGAAGCGGCTCACCATCCAGCGCACCGAGCCCGGCTGGCCTGCATCGAAACTGCCGAACAGCGCGGTCTGCGGCATCGGTAGCGTCTGGAGCACCACGCCTACGCCCGCATTGGCGTGCACCGCATCGCGCAGCGAGGTGACGTAATCGAGCGCCGATTGCACCGCCTCTTCGCCGCCGCCTTCATCAAGACGCGGGGAAGCCAGCCCGAGAGCGAGCGGATCGAAAGCGAGCGCAACGAGATCGGGCTTGAAAGCAAACAGCGCCGAGGAAGGATCGAGCACCGCCTGCGCGGTCTGCCCGTAATCGGCCTGATAGCTGTCGATCAGCAGCCCGTGGCGCAGCGCGGTTGCAGGCAGGGCTTCGACCAGAAAATCGGCCGTGTGCGTTGCTGCAATCGCAAGGCGCAGCGGACGCAATCCGCTCGCTGCAAGATCATCGCGGCGCGCGGCGACCGCCTTGCCCATCTGGCCCAGCTGGTTGAGGTCGAGCGCATATCCGGCAAGCCGGCGAAGATCGCCCGCATCGCTTTCAGCATCCTTGCGCAGCACCTTCAGCTGCGAACGCAAATCCTCGGGCGGATCGAGCAGCCAGGGTAGCGCAAAGGGTTCGATCACTGATCGGCTCATGCCTCAAACCCCAAGCCGTTGACCCGCACTGGCGCGCGTTATCCCTGTTTCGATGCGATCAGATCGACCATCTGGCCGACATTCTCGAGATCGGCGATTTCGCTGTTCGAGAAACGGATGTCGAATTCCTTTTCGATCGCCACGACGAAGCGGATGTTCGAAAGGCTGTCCCACTCCTCGATATCGGCAGCAGTCATCGCGTCGTCATAGGCAATGTCGTCTTCATCGAAGACGTCTTCCATGATCTCCACGACCTTGGAGGCGATATCGCTACGGGTCATTACGTATCCTTTGTTGCAGTGCAGCGGCGATCACGTTTCGCCGGGTATTTGTCAAGTTTCGTCAGGCTCTTTCCAGCAGCGGACGCCACCAATCCTCATGGCCGAGATACCAGCGCAAAGTCTGGCGCAGGCCGTCCTCGAAGGAATGCTGCGCCGCATAGCCGAGTTCGCCGCGCGCTTTTGTCTCGTCGATCGCATAGCGGCGGTCGTGTCCGGCGCGGTCGGTGACGAAGGTCTTGAGGCTTTCGGATTTGCCGCCCTTCGCCGCGGGCGCATCGGGATAGCGGTCTGCAAGGCCGTCAATCTCTTCAAAGGCGAGATCGACTTCTGCACAGACGCGATCGATCACGGTCAGATTGGGCAATTCCGCCCCGCCGCCGATATTGTAGGTTTCGCCCGGCACGCCGCGCTCAAGGCACGCCTCGATCCCGCGGCAATGGTCCTCGACATGCAGCCAGTCGCGCACGTTCATGCCGTCACCGTAAATCGGCAGCGACTTGCCCGAAAGCGCGTTGAGCAGGAACAGCGGGATCAGTTTTTCGGGATATTGGTAGGGCCCGTAATTGTTCGAACAATTGCTGGTCGTCACGTCCAGCCCGTAGGTGTGGTGGTAGGCGCGCACGAGGTGATCGGACGCGGCCTTCGATGCCGAATAGGGCGAATTGGGCGCATAGGGCGTGGTTTCGCTGAAGGCCGGATCCTCCGCGCCGAGCGAGCCGAAGACTTCATCGGTCGAGATATGGTGAAAGCGGTGCTCCATCCCGTCGCCCGCGAGCCAGACGGCGCGGGCGGCCTTCAAAAGCGCATTGGTGCCAAGGATATTGGTGTCGATGAAGGCGTCGGGGCCGGTAATCGAACGGTCGACGTGGCTTTCCGCCGCGAAGTGCACGATGGTGGCGATATCGCGCTCGCGCAGCAGCTTTTCCACGAGCTCCTGATCGCGGATATCGCCTTCGATCAGTTCGGCGCGCGGGGCATCGGCGATGGTCGAACGGTTGCCCGCATAAGTGAGCGCATCCAGCACCACCACATCATCATCGGGATGCTGCGCATTCCAATAGTGGACGAAATTGCCGCCGATGAAGCCGGCGCCGCCGGTGACGAGAATATTAGCCAAGCTGAGCTTCCTCTTTGAGCATCAGGCGCAGATTGGTGCGCCAGTGGACGGCCTCTTGACCGAGCGCCGCGCGGGTCGCGCTGCAATCGAGCAGCGAGAAAGCCGGACGGCTGGCAGGGGTCGGGTAATCGCTGGTCGCAATCGGTCTGATCGCCGGAATCCGCGCAATCAGGTCCAGCGCATGCGCCTCTTCGGCAATCGCCACAGCAAAATCGTACCAGCTGGCGACCCCGGAATCGCTGTGGTGGAAAGTGCCTGACGCGCCCTTGTCGACCAGCCCCCAGATCGTGCGCGCCAAGCCCGTCGCCCAGGTCGGAGCGCCGATCTGGTCTGCCACCACGCCCAATTCCTCGCGCTCGTTCATCAGCCGGATCATCGTGCGCACGAAATTCGCGCCGCCTGCCTCGTAGACCCATGCCGTGCGGATCAGCAGGTCGGTGTCGCGCAGATTGTCCTCGCCCGCCGCCTTGGTGCGGCCATAGGCGCTGATCGGAGCGCGGGCATCGTCAGGCCGATAAGCGCGCGAGGATTGGCCGTCGAACACGAAATCGGTCGAGACATGCACGAGCTTCGCGGCGCTTTCCGCCATAATCGCAACCGCATCGGCATTGATCGCGCGGGCGAGGTCTTCATCACCTTCCGCCGTGTCCACCGCAGTGTAAGCGGCAGCGTTGAGGATCAGATCGGGCGCGACCTGTGCCAGTTTCGCCCGCAACATTTCTGCATCGGTGAGGTCGACATCCGCAACGTCGATCGCGGTGATTTGCGCATGCGCAGGCGCGGTGCGCTGCAAGGCACCGCCCAATTGTCCTCCCGCTCCGGTGATCAGGACCTTCATGCGAATGCCATCACTTCGGCGAGCGATTGCCCCTCGGCGTCCTTTTCGGAAATGATCGGATCAAGGTCGCTTACGGGCCATTCGATCCCGACCGCAGGATCGTCCCACGCCAGCGTGTGCTCGCTCTGCGGAGCATAGGGCGCGGTGCATTTATAGAGAAAGTCGGTGTCATCCTCGAGCGTGAGGAAGCCATGCGCAAAACCTTCTGGCACCCAGAACATCCGCTTGTTTTCTGCCGAAAGCTCCACTCCGACCCACTTGCCGAAATTAGGCGAGGTGCGGCGCAGATCGACCGCGACATCGAAGACCGCGCCATTGGTCACGCGCACCAGCTTGCCCTGCGGCCCCGGGTTCTGGAAATGCAGCCCGCGCAGCACACCCTTTTGCGAGCGACTGTGGTTATCCTGAACCCATGCGAGGTCGAGCCCGGCCTCCTTGAAGCCCGCTTCGTTCCACGTCTCCATGAAGAAGCCGCGCTGATCGCCGAACACGCGCGGCTCGATGATAAGCGGGCCGGGGATTGCGGTTTCAATGATATTCACGCCAGAAAACTCACGGCAGGATAGGCCTTTCGAGCAGCCGCAGCAGATATTCGCCATAGCCCGACTTGCGCAGCGGCTCGGCAATGCGCTCGAGCTGCTCGTCGGAAATAAAGCCCTGCCGCCATGCGATTTCTTCGGGGCAGGCAATCTTCAGTCCCTGCCGTTCCTCGGTGATGCGCACATAGGTCGCCGCATCGAGCAGGGATGAATGGGTGCCGGTGTCGAGCCACGCAAAACCGCGCCCCATGATCTCGACCGACATCGTCCCTTCGTCGAGATAGAGGCGGTTGAGATCGGTAATCTCCAGCTCGCCGCGCGCAGACGGCGCAAGGTCGCGGGCACGATCCACCACCGTCTCGTCGTAGAAATAGAGGCCGGTCACGGCATAGTTCGACTTGGGGCTAGCGGGCTTTTCCTCGATCGAAATCGCCTTTCCGCTGGCGTCGAATTCGACTACGCCAAAGGCCTCGGGATTGTTCACCCGATAGGCGAAGACGCTCGCCCCGGTATGGCGCGCATTGGCGCTCGTCAGCAGATCGGGCAGCCCGTGTCCGTAAAAGATATTATCGCCAAGGATCAGCGCGCTCGGCCCGCCACGCACGAAATCCGCGCCGATATGGAACGCCTGCGCCAGTCCATCGGGGTTCGGCTGCACCGCATAGTTGAGGTTCACTCCGAAATCGCTGCCGTCACCCAGAACGCGCTGGAATTGCTCGGCATCTTCGGGAGTGGTGATGACAAGGATGTCCTGAATCCCCGCCAGCATCAGTGTGCTCAACGGGTAATAGATCATCGGCTTGTCGAAGATCGGCATCAGCTGCTTCGAAACGCCGCGCGTCAGCGGATAGAGCCGCGTCCCAGAACCTCCGGCAAGGATAATGCCTTTGCGTGGCTTCGACACTCTTGAGATACCCCCGGACAACCGACTTTCGTTCAGATGAGCCCTGCGCATCGCAGTCTGGTCCCTAAGGGTCAATGCCTAATGTCGCAGTGCACCATCGCAGGAACACGGCCCGTCTTGCCTGCCCGCGCCGAACGAGCAGCGCACTGGTAAAACACGGGCAATTGGCCCATGGACGATCAGGGAAACGGGCATCATCACAAGAGCTTCATGGTCGAAACCACCGCGATAGACGCATTTCTTGGCGACACGCTGCGGGCGGTTCGGGCTGGCGAGAGCGCTCCGTGGCCGCCCGCTCCCGACAGCGCATGGACATCGCGTGAGGAGCTGACGGCAGTCTGGGAGCGGATCGAGTTCCACGGCATATCCGTCCTGCTGCACCACCATGCGGCACGCCTTGCAAACTGGCCGGAGAAAATGCTCGCCCGCATTGCGGAGGAGGCCCGGCTGATCGGCCTGTGGGAAGCGACCCACCACAATGCCCTTTCAAAGCTGATCGACGGATTTGCCCAGGCAGGCATCGAAACCGTTCTGATGAAAGGGACGGCAGTCGCCTATTCGCTTTATGAAGAGCCTGCTGCCCGCCGCCGCGGCGACAGCGATCTGCTCGTCCGCCCCCGTGATCTCGAGCGCGCGCGGGAACTGCTGTCTTCGAGCGGCTGGTATCGCAATGATGACCCTGTCGGCGTCACCTTCCAGGAAGGCTGGCGATGCGATGTAGCGGGACATTTCACCCATTTCCTCGACCTGCACTGGGAGCCGTCGGATCGTCCGGTTTTGCAGCGCCTGCTGACTTGCGACGATTTCTTCGCCGACCCGCAGCCCCTTCCGCGACTGGCCGAAAATGCCATGCGCGCCGACCATGCGCTCAGCCTGGTGCACGAAACGCTCAACCAGAAATGGCACCATGTTCACGGCTATTATGCCGAACAGGGCAAGGTCATCGGCTCGCGTCGGCTGATCTGGTCGCTCGACTTTACCCTGATCGCACAAGCGCTCGCACCTGCAGACTGGGACAGGGTTTGCACCTTCTGCGAGAGCCGCAAGATCGGCCAGCTGGTGGCCGAAGCCTTGCGCGGGGCCGCGAGCGATCTTTCCGCACCCCTTCCCGAAGCCGTGCTGGCAGAGCTCGAAGCCCAGCCGCTCGATCCGGCGGTCGCGGCCTATTTCGAGGCGAGCGATGATTTCGGCGAGTTCTGGCACAATCTGCGCGGCGCCCGCAGCTGGCGCGACCGTGCGACACTTGTGCTCGACCGCAGCTTTCCCCCGCGCAGCCACCTGCTCGCAAAATATCCCGATCACGCGCATTGGCCCACACCCTTGCTGCAGGCCCGTTCGCTGGTAGGGACAGCGGGACGCGCGCTGAAACGGGTACTGCGGTGACAGGGGACAGACAATGAGCGTGGGCTTCTGGCTCAAATGGGCGCGCGCCTTCCGCTGGCAGCTGGCGCTGATCAGCGGGCTGACGCTTCTGAGCTCGCTTGCCACGCTCGCAGTCCCCTGGCTCGCGGCGCAGTTGCTGGGCGGCGTAGTTAGCGGCGAAGCGGGCGCTCCGATAGAGATCGACCTCGGCTTCACCCTCACCGCCCTGATCGCGGCGCTGGTGCTCATGACCGCGCTCAACATCGCCGCGACAATGGTCTCGCAGACCGCCTCGACGCGCATTCTCACCGATCTGCGCAAGCAGATCTACGCCCATGTCCAGATGATGCCGCTGTCGTTCCACGACGAAGCGCGCGGCGGCGACGTGCTCGCGCTGACATCCTACGAAGTCGGGAATCTGAGCGATTTTCTGGCCGAAACGCTCGCCAATGCCCCGGCCATGATCCTGACCGCTCTGGGCGCGGTGATCGTGCTGTTTTGGCTCGATCCCGCGATGGCGATGATCGTGCCGCTGCTCGTCCCGGTGTTCTACATCCTGACCAAACTTGCAGGCCGCCGCCTGCGCAGCATCTCGGCCAGAGTCCGCGCCGCCGAAGTCGAACTGATCTCTATTGCCGAGCGCGATCTCGATATGCTGCCGGCGATCAAGTCTTTTGCGGTGGAGGAGCAACACCGCGCGGAATTCAGCGCCGCGGCCGAGAATTCGCGTCGGCTGGCAGTCGGGCAGGCGCGGCTCAATGCCCTGATCGGTCCGCTGGTGGCGCTGACGGCGGCGCTCGCGGCGATTGCGGTGCTGGTTCTGGCGAGCGACCAATTGGCAGGCGGCGAAAGCAGCCCAAGCGATCTGTTCGCCTTCCTGCTCTACGCCGCGCTGCTGACCCGCCCCGTCGGCAGCCTCGCCAATATGTACGGCGCCTATCAAATGGCGCGCGGCACGCTCGCCCGGCTCGAGGCGGTGCTCGAACTGGAGCCGGAGCCGGGTTACGCGCAAGGCAAAGCGCTTGAGCGCGCCGAGGGGGCGATTACTTTCGACCGGGTCGCCTTTGGCTATCCCGGCAGGCCGCCGCTCTTCACGAGCCTCGATCTCGATATCAAGCCCGGCGAGATCGTTGCGCTGACCGGAGAGAACGGAGTCGGAAAATCGACCTTGGTGCGGCTGCTGCTCGGGTTCTACCGCCCTGACAGCGGAGCGATCCTGCTCGATGCGACGGATATCGCGCAATACCAATTGCAGGACCTGCGGCGGCAATTCGGCTATGTTCCGCAGCGCGCCCTGCTGTTCAACGGCACGATCGCTGCAAACATTGCTTTCGGCCAATCGGACGCCGGCGATCCGGAGCGGTTGAAGACGGCGGTGCGCCTGGCCCAGGCAGACAGCTTCATCGCCAGCTTGCCCGACGGCCTCGACACCGAGATCGGCGACCACGGCATTCGCCTGTCGGGCGGCCAGCGCCAACGCATCGCGCTCGCCCGCGCGCTCTATCGCGACCCGCCGATCTACATCCTCGACGAGGCAACCAGCATGTACGACCTCGAAAGCGAGGCAGCCTTTGTCGAAGACTGCGTTCAGTCGCTCAAGGGGCATACGGTGATCATCATCACCCACCGCCCGGCAAGCCTCGCCTTGGCCGATCGCGTGGTTCGGATTGCGCCCGGAGGCATCGTGGGAAGCTGAGTGCTAAACCGTCAGGCGGTTTGGGCGACGATCAGTCCCTGCTTGTTCAGCTCGCTTGCCAGTTCGAGCAGGTCAGCCTCAATCTGGCCGCGCGGAGCCTCGAACTCTGCTTCGATCACATCGCACAATTGGGCCAGCGTTTGCGGGCTTTCGGACAGCAATTCCCAGACCCGCATGCCGACCGGGTCGAGACCGAAATACTGCCCGCTCGCAAGGTCGAGCAGAACCATTTCGCCGCCCATTTCGCGCGCGACAACTTCGCCGGACACCGTGAATTTATCGCTCAACTGCATGATCTGAAAAATATTCCCCCTGATGCCGCGCAGGCTAGGCCTTGCGGAAATTGTCCAGAATGGCGTCCTGAACGCGCGGCAATTCTGCATAGTCGCGGCGATAGTCAAGGGCATAGCAGCCGATGTCCTGCGACAGGTCGGCCATACGCGCAAAATGGGCCTGCAACCGCTTCTTGTCCTCGACATCGAGGATGAAGGCGTGCGGCATGAGCGCGCTCAGGGCTTCGGCAAGGTTGAGCCGCCGGATGGAAAGCTCTGCTTCGTGGTCAGTGCCCAGCACATAGATTTGCCGCAGCGGTGCAGGGTCGCTGGCAAAAAGAAGCGCATCGCCTGCCTCCACATCCTGTTTGCGATCCTCGTCATCGAAAGCCGTCTCGGCACCCAACAGGTGCCGCGCGCTGTCGACGAACAGCCGCAATTTCGATCGTTTGGGCTGGAGCCAATAGCGTCCGTGCGAATGATCGAGGTCGATCACATCCTCGGTCAGAAACGGGAAGCCGCGAGCCGCAAATGATCCTGCAAGAGTTGTCTTGCCGCCGCGCGAAAGGCCCAGAAAAGCGACCGCGCCGCCTTCATCCCCTTCTGCAATCTGAACCGCGCTCCCGTGCAGGAACAGTCCGCCCGAATAATTGCCGAGGATCGGCTGGATCGCATTGTGATAAAGATTGATGACCGTCTTGGCGTCACATTCGGGCACGGGCCAGCCAGTGATCGCAGGCGCCGCATTTTCGCAATGCCGGGTGTCGACTACGAAATCGGCCTGGCCAGGGAAACGGATCAGGAAACCCTCGGCGTGCCGGTGAAATTCTGCCTGACAGAACCCGCCGGGCGATATCCAGCGGTCGTAAGCCTCGCTCGTCAGCTCCTGCTGCGGGCGTGCGGGCTCTGGGGTCCAGTTGGGTGCCATTGTGTTGCGCTATGACCAATACGGTTGTGGCTCAAGGGCGAGTGCACAAGGAAAGCGCGAATCGTTCAATTTCGAGCGAAGTGGCCAACAGAAGTGCTTAAAAATCTGTTTCATCACGCGAATCACTTGGCCGGCCACCGATCCGATTCGGAGCAAAGCGATTCGCAAGCCGCGCGCATCCGGCAGTGACAAAGACCGATCAGCTTGTTTGCGGACCGCTCAGCACAGCCTCTTGCTGCCTTGGGTAGCCGCGTAAGCCAACGCCGAAGCTGGATCCTGCGGTGACTGCACGAGACGAAAACGAGGCTGTGCGATTATGCCAAGCTCAGCGCGCGGCTGGCCTTTTGCTCGTCAAATACGGCGCTAAACCGCAGTTTTCCGCGCTTCCCGCACATATGCAAAGGGCGCCCCGAACGGAGCGCCCCAAGCAAATGTTCCAAAGACCTCGCGCAATGCGCGAAGCAAAAATCAGAAGCGGACGTTAGTCACCGCGCCGTCACGGAAGCTGGTGCCGCTGCCGCCGGTGAGGTTGCGAACGCTGCCAAATACAGTCAGCTTCGGCGCTTCGTATTTCGCTTTCTCAGTGGTCTTGGTCATATTCAATTCCTGTCCTGTTGCACCCCAGTGGCAGGGTTAATCCCTATTAAGTAATGACCCTACTACAAAAATGCTGCGCCTGCGTAAAGGCCCCAAATTTCCCAAGCCCAATAATCTCCTTCCGGTGAAGCGAAATCCACCGCGAGAACCCGTTCCAATCCTTCAGGGTCGCAAATCCCCGCAAGCCGCTCGCGCCCGTGCGCGCGGACATAATCGGCAAACTGCACGTCGATCTTGACGTTAGTGAAGTTAGCCTTGGTGGTTCTGTCCAGAATTTCCTGTGGCAAGACTCCGGCCATTGCCTGACGGTGGACAACTTTCGTCGTGGCCCCCTGCCGCTTGATGTAGGCAGGCGTCTGCAGGGAAAATTCGATGAAAGCGCGACTCAGCATCGGGTGGCGCGATTCGAGACCGATCCGCGCCCGCTGACGCCGCATCATCGTATGGGTGAGGTCGGAAAACGGTGCTTTCACAAGATTATGCTTGGCCCAATGCACCGCGTTCTCGGGCATTTGCGCGTCATACGCCTCCTCTGCCTCCGCCAAAGCAGCGCGCAGTTCCGGCACGAGCCATACTGCCTCGCGCTCGCCGCGCCGCCGGTTCTCGCGCAGCCGCCGGCGGATGGCCCTGCGCAACGGTCCGGGGGTGAGCTCGGCGACAGTCTGCCGCGAAGCGCGCTTGATCGCGTTGCTCCAGCCAAAGGCCGCGCTGTCGCGTTGCAGCGCTTTCCAGAAGCCCGCCAGATCGGCACTGTTTGCAAACTCGCGGTAATATTGTGCATTGCCCTGCAGCCATTCGTCGCCGCCGCTGCCGTTGATGAGCACACGCGCGCCGTCGTCGACCACCTGCCGCTCCAGATCGAGCATCATCGCGCCGTTGGACGGTATTGCCAGGTCTCGGTGCCACTCTGCGTCCCTTGTGTACCAATCGATATCCGGGTCGAACAAAGGCACTTCGGTGAGTGATCGCCCGATTTGCCGCGCCGCCGCCCTGGCATAGGGCAGCTCGTAGGCGTTTCCGTCTTCTCCCGCGGCCAGCGAATATCCGGCGAAACCCGGCGCTTGCCATTGGCCGTTCTTCTCCAGCCGGTCGGCCAGACAGAACAAGGAGGACGAATCGAGCCCCCCGCTCACAGCGACGCCGACCATGCGATCCGAACGCGAGACACGCCTCAGACAGTCGAGCAGCATCTCGCGGTAATGTTCGACATAGTCTTCGTCGCGTTTGTAGCGGATGGAGATTTCGGTCGGCGGCTCCCAATACCTCTGGCTCTCCAACCGCTTGCCGTCGAAGCTCATCACATTGGCACGCAAGACGCGCTTCACTTGCCGCCACGGCGTCGCATCGCGGGTATACCAGCGATTGGCGATCGCCTGCGCCAGATAAAGGTGATCCGGCTCGAGCGGCCTGTCGCTGAGCGCAGCCATCGTCCTGAAATCGCTCGCGATGATCAAGCGCTGCCCGTCCTGCATATAGAACAGCGGCACAAAGCCCAGATGGTCGCGCGCCACAAACAGGCGCCCCTGCCGGCCGTCGGCGACGATCAGCGAAAACTCGCCGAGCATCCGCTCAGCACAACCATCGCCCCATGCCTCATAGGCGGCGAGCGCAATCGCGACGTCCGAGCGGTTGGCTGGCGGAGCGCCTTTGGCCGTCAGGTCGGTTATCAATTCGTCGGGATTGAGGAGAAAGCCTGCAAAAACCGCCGCGACTTTCCCGTCGTTGCTAACATGCGGCTGAACCTGCTCGCGCGATTCGACGGTCGTGTGGAGCGTGGTGGCAGCCAGCCCCATCGTGCCCTGTCGCCAGAGTCCGGCGTCATCGTGTTGCGTTTCGGCAAGCGATGCGGCCATCGTTTCGAGCGCATCGGCTCGCACACCCTCCAACGCAAAAATGGCTCCGATACCAGACACCTTGTGGGATTTTCGTCCTTCAACTGTCCAAAACGACACGCGCGCGGGTGCAGCGCTTGGCAGGACCGAGGCCGCTGTGCCAATAGGACGCTGGTCATAGGCACATCATGAAATCCGCGCAATCACCGCACATTCCTGCAGAGGGCACGAAACCGGGCTGGTCCGACCTGCCCTGGCTGGCACCCTATGCGCTGCGCGCTTTCTGGGAACTGGTGCGGGCACGTGTGATTTTCGCAAGGCTTGCTGCACGCGAGATCCCTGAACGCAATCGGACCGCAAAGCAGAACGCCGATAGTGCGGCTCGTATCGAATCGGCCAAACTCGATCGGATCGCTTATGTCGTGCCGCGGCTATCGGATCGCCTGCCGTGGCGAAGCGATTGCCTGATTCAGGCCATCGCAGCGCAGAATTGGCTGTCATCTCTCGGGGCGGCTGGCGAAATCCAGATTGGCGTCGAGCATCCGGAGGGCGGAGCATTCGGTGCGCATGCCTGGCTTCTCTATGATGGAGAGGTGATTACCGGAGGAGATATCGAGCGATATCAGCTGCTTCTGGGAGATACGCGCGAAACGGGCGATTCGCGGGACTAGGCGGGGCAATGGGCGACAATATTAACCATTTTCGGGCTAAAGCGACCCTTGCGGATGCCCCGCAACACTCGGCAATTGCTGTTTTTTAGTAACCAACTGTTGTCAAACTTGCTGCACTGCACTAGGGATATACCCGTAACAGATTCTAAAGAGGGCTAATCAATGATGAAAACTGTATCTCGCGCTCTGGTGACCGCCGCTGCAGCTAGCATGGCCCTTGCGCCGATCGCTGTTCAGGCGAACACCCGCGCCGGCGACAACACCCCGGTTTACACCACCAACTCCTCACAGCCGGGCCTCGCCCGCGATGCAGAAGGTGAAAAGGTTGCTGGCAACGGCGGCATCCTCCTCGCGATCTTCGCGGTTGCTGCTGCAATCGGCGGCATCATCGTGGTTGCTGACAGCGACGACGGCCAGTCGCCGGGCACCTGAGCCTGATCACTTTCAGCCAGCATTGGTTGGATTGAAAAGAATAAGCGCGCGGCAATGCCGGGCGCTTTTTCTTTGCCTAGAATCCGCTGGCTGTGCGAGCACAGGTTTCGGCCAAGGCCGAATGAGGGGGAACACTTGCTTGGTGGTTGGGGATGAACGCAAAGTCTAACAGTTCGAAAAGCCAGCTTTGGGCGCTTGCCGCAGTGCTGGTATTTGCCATCGCGTTCGGCGGTGGCGGATCAAAATACGGAATGGCCAATATGCTGGTGCAGCTTGCAGCGCTTGCAGCCTTGGCATTCAACCGTGAGGCCTTTTTCGAGTTCTGGAAATCGGCACCCTTCGCGTTGAAAGCGCTGACCGGTCTTTCGATCCTGCTTCCGGCTCTTTACCTCGTCCCCCTGCCCCAAAGCGTCTGGAGCACCTTGCCCGGGCGCGACTTGATGGCCAAATCCTATGAACTGGTCGGCCGCGAAGGTTGGGCAAGCGCCAGTGTCGAACCTGTGCGAACCCTTCTCGCGCTGACCGCACTGATCGTCCCGCTCGCTCTTCTCACCATTGGATGGAGCGCTTCGCGCGAGCGGCTGGTGCAGGTCGGCTGGATCGCCGTGGCGCTGGGGCTGGTCAATATGCTGATCGGCATTCCGCAAGTCCTGACGAATAGCGAAGTCGGGGTGCTTTATCCCGAAAATCCCATGCCCGGCGTTCTGTTCGGGACCTTCGCCAACCGCAATTCGACCGGCCTCTTTCTGGTCGGCACTCTTGCCCTTGCCGCTCTACTTCCGGCGCTTCCGCAATTCCGGAGGCAAGAGCTGCTGGTGCGAGCGGGTGCCTGCACTTTGTTGCTTGTCGCGATCATGCTGACCCGTTCACGGACCGCGCTGGTGCTGGCGATGCTGCCGCTTGGCCTCGTGGGTCTGCGTGTGCTCCTTGCCCGCACCACACAGGGGAAGAGCGGTCTGTGGGTCGCTTTGGGCGGCATAGCCTTGATTGCGGGTACCGGAGCCATTGTTGCTGTCGCCGCGCCGGGCCGGGTGGGCGCAGTGCTCGAACGCTTCGACGACGCCGACACTGACGCGAGGGCCTACATCTGGGAAGATGCAGTCTATTCGGTCGATCGCTTCTGGCCGCTCGGGTCAGGCACGGGGACCTTCGACGACGTGTTCCAGCTCGATGAATCACTTGAAAATCTGACGCTTCGCCGCGCCGGACGCGCGCACAATGACTATCTCGAAGTCGCGATTGAAGCGGGCATTCCCGGCCTCACGCTTGTCGCTGCATGGATCCTCTTGCTGGGCTGGCTGGCATGGCGAGCGCGGCGGTCGAGCGATCGGTGGGTGGCGTGGAGCGGAGGCGCTGCCCTGCTCGCCATCGCTTTGCAATCGATCACCGACTATCCGCTACGCAACCTTTCCTTGCTGGGCTTTGCCGGCTTCGCTTTGTTGATCCTCGTCCGGTTCGGATCGAGTGCTCGGGAGGACAGGCCATGATTGCCCGTATTCTTTGGCTAGCAGTGCTGGCAGGCATCGCGATTGTGACGGCAGGGCTCCAGCTTGACCGGCAGGCGCGCAAGACACCGGCTATGGCGCAGAGTGTGCCCGAGATCGTCCGCTCATCGGCGCAACTGCCCGTTGCAGCGGGTGCGTTGAGCAGCGACAATCCGCAATACGCGCTGGCCGAGGCCGAGCGACTGATCCGGCGCAGGCCCATGCCCGCCGAACATCTCAGGCTGCTGG
>PALE01000041.1 GCA_002706445.1 Erythrobacteraceae bacterium | reverse complement strand
CTTCTTCGAGAAGGCTCGCAAAATCGTCTCCGCCCTCGCCGCGCACCGTGAAAGCGAATTCGAGCGCGGGCAGTTCGGGCAACAGCCGCTGCGCCATTTCGGCAAAGTCGAAGCGGCGGAAAGAGGTGCAGGTGAAGATCGCCCTCGCACCGCAATCGCCCAGCATCTGTCGCACTTCGGCATCGCGGTAGATCGGGACGATCGGATTGACGACCAGCCCCGCCATGGCCGCGGCAAGGTTGATCACCGCAGCCTCGTGCCAATTGGGCAGTTGGAAGGCTACCACATCGCCCTGCTCCAGCCCCCTACCCTGCAAGGCAGCGGCGAGCGCCCGCGCCTCGTCGAGCCACTCGCGCCGCGTCATGCTGCGCACCCCGTCGACAATCGCGACGAAGTCCGGATCCTCCGCCACGCGGGTCTCGGCGAGCGTTGCGATGGTCTCGCGGCGCCAGTCCGAAAGCGCGTGATCGCGGTGATGTGCAGGCGGCTGTTCCAGCCAGTCCCAAGGCGCAGTTTTACCCATTTCGGCTATCCTCCAGCGCCCTGCCTAGTCAGATGATCCAAGCGCGACACCTCTCACCTGTGACAGCTTGCGAAGGCGTGGTGGGTCGGTCAGAAAAGGCAACATATTGGGAGAATATGCAGACCATGACCAAGGTTGAACGGATCGAATCCATCGGCAACGCCGCAGAGGCGATGATCGACTTTGTCGAGAACAAGCACACCCAGCTCACCGACAGCGTGATGCGGATTCCCGCTGACGCCTATAGCGATCCCGAGCAGTGGCAGCGCGAGATCGACGTGATCTTCAAAAAGCTCCCGCTGATGCTCGCCTTCACTGCCGAATTGAAGGAACCGGGCAGCTACAAGGCGATGGAAGCGGTCGGCATGCCGATCCTCATCACCCGCGACAAACAGGGTAAGGCACACGCCTTCCTCAACGTCTGCTCGCACCGCGGCGCGCCGGTTGCCGAGGATGGTCACGGCAAATGCTCGCGCTTCGTGTGCCCCTATCACGCATGGACTTACGGCCTCGACGGCAAGCTGCTCGCGGTGGCGGAAAAGGAACTGTTCGGCGACGTCGACAAGGACGAGCGCGCGCTGCGCGAACTGCCTTGCGAAGAACACGCCGGCATGATTTTCGTCTGCCTCGATCCTGAAGGCTCGATCGACATCGACGGATATTTCCAGGGTGCGCTTGGCGATTACGAAGATCTCGATCTTGCCAATTGGAGCTATCTTGGCAGCCACGAAATTCACGGCGCGAACTGGAAGATCGCCTATGACGGCTATCTCGAAGGCTACCACTTCGCCGCGCTCCATCCCGATACGGTTCACCCGCGCACGCCGTCGAATCGAATGAGCTTCGACTTCTACGGCCCGCACATGCGCATCGGCTTTCCGCATCACGCGATTGCCGAAAACCTGAAGGATGTCCCCCGCGAAGAATGGGGAACACAGGAGAACAACGGCTTCGACTTCGTGCGTATCCTGTTTCCCAATGTCTCCAGCTTCATCGCGCCCGAGATCACCCAGATCGCACAGTTGTTCCCCGGGCCGACCCCGGACAAGAACCGCACCGTGCTCAATTACCTGCGGCGCGAGCCCTACAAGGACGATGCCGACCGCGAGGCGACCGAAGGCTTCATCACTTTTTTCCGCGATGTGACCTATCAGGAAGACTATCTGATGGGCGACGCGATCCAGAAAGGTGTCGAAACGGGCGCGCACAAGGAGCTGGTGTTTGGCCGCAACGAGATCGGCAACCAGCACTTCCACAAGTGGCTGACCTGGTATCTCGAAGAGAACCCCGACGCACCGAAGCCTGTGTCTTGAGCGTCACGCTCATCACCCTGCTCAAACGCCGCGAGGGAATGAGCAAGGCTGACTTCATCGCCTATTACGAGGCGAACCACCGCGTGATCGGTGAACAGGTGCTGGCAGGCTTTGCCACGAGCTATGTCCGCAAGCACCTGCACCCGCTCGACGGCGAAACGCAGGTTTTTGACGCCGACGTGGTGCTGCAAATCACCTTTCCCGACGAGGAGAGGATGCAGGCCTTTTTCGAACACGCGGGTAAACCCGACATTGCAGCGATGATTGCCGAGGACGAGGAAAAGCTCTTCGACCGTTCACGCATCCGCGTGTTCACAGTCGAAGAGCACGAATCCCCAATGCCGCCGCCGGGCTGAACTTAGTCGCGCTGTTCGTGGATGATGCGATAGGCGCGGTGAACGAACAGCCACTGGCCGTCGCGCTTTTCGAGCCTGTCGTCATACCGGCCTGCACCGCGCACAAGCTGTCCGTCGTTGTGCGGGTCTTCGTATACTTCGTGGGTGTAGCCCACCGAGGTTGCGGTATCGCCGTCAACCTCGATTGCGCCGGGTTCCATGAAATAGACCATCGGCTTTTCCATATTGGATGTGCCGTAGGCTTTCATGGATTCAATCCAGTTGGCGACGATTGTCTCCTTGCCTTCGAACACGCCGAGGTCGGGGTATTCGGGCAGTTCCCACGATGCATCATCGGCCCAGATCGAGCCCCAGATATCCGGGTCCTTGCTCATTACGCCGTGCGCGTGGGTGTTCATCAGCTCGCGAATGGCGATGCGGTCTTCGATGGGTCCGGTGAAGGCCATTGTCTATTCTCCCCTACCAGGCGTGGCGTTCGCCGTTCCAATTGAAGAAATCGCCGCTGTCCTCGATCGTCAGGTGATCGGCGAGCGCGATCGTGCCGCTGACGCTTTCCTCGGTCGTGATGTCGGCATCGGGTCCGCCCATGTCGGTCTTGACCCAGCCCGGATGCAACGTGATCACGATGATCCCGCGTTCTTTCACATCGATGGCAATCGAGCGCATCATGCGGTTGAGGCCGTTTTTCATCGTGCCATAGGCATACATGCCGCCATAGGGCCACGTCGAAGCCGCCAACTGGCTGGAGTAATTGATGACCTTCGTGCCGTCGTGCATCGCGGGCAGAAAGGCCTTGAACACGGCCAGAGGGCCCTTGACCATGATCGCAAACGCCTGATCCCAGGCATCCCAGTCGATCTCGCTTTCAAGCTCGTTATTGGTCGGGCCGGTGACGCCTGCAACGGTGTAGAGATAATCGACCGTCTCGCCGCCTGCATCGGCGGCAGCTTGAGCGACCGACGCAGGATCGCCGATATCCATCGCGTGGACAGAAATTGCGCCGGCACTCTCGCCGGCGGCTTCGGTCAGTTCGCCTGCGCTGTCCGGATTGCGCACAAAGGCGAATACCCGGTCCCCGCGCGCCGCGTGGCTTCGCGCCAGTTCCAGTCCGATCCCGCGCGATGCGCCAATTACGAATACGTTCGCCATTACGGCTTTCTCCCTTCAATCCAGTCATTGAGCACTTCATGGAAAAAGCGCACCTTTGTCTCCTGTGAAGAGAGATAGGCATCGGAGTATCCACGCGAGTGCAAGCCGGCCTGCATCCCTTCGGCAAGCTCCATGTCCTGAAACACGATCTGTCCAGCCAGTTCGGGAATTCCGCGCCCCTGATCGAAGTCGCGGTGCTCGCACTCTGCCACCTCGCGGAGCGGCCTGACGCCGGCCATGATCGATTCCACCTCTTTCTGGCCCTCAACCGGGAAAGCCATGCACCACAGGTCGAAATAGCATTTCTCGGGATCTTCCGGGTGCGGCTCGCTACGGAAGAAAACCAGATTGTCCGGCAAGAAGCTGATCGTGACATTGGGGAACATCACAGTGTGCGGGCTGTCGGTGATCTCTTCATCGTTGAGGTGTTCGTAGTGGAGATAGCCCTTCTCCTTCCACAGCTTGCGCTTCGCCGCTTTCAAATCTTTCCAGCCCTGGATCGCGAAATCCTCATAGCTTTCGTAGCGGTCGGGATCGATGCCCCACTTGCGCAATTCGCCCTCGAACATCGCATTGCCGCCGCCTTCGGGTCGGTCTGTCAGCGAGGGGCGCATCGGCTGAACCGTGCGGCCAAGGCCGTTGGGCCAGATTTCGAGCCGCGCGGAATCGACATCCTGATCGATCCACGGCGGCACCTGCGGGTGCGCGGTGCGGGTGTGATAGCTTTCGGAGAAATTGTCAGTGACGAATTTCCAGTTGGCGTTGAGCGCAATCCGGTACCACGCAACGCGAACCGCCGTATCCATCGCGTAGCGCTGGTACACTTCCATCATCGGGTAGAGATAGTCGTGCAGGCTCGGCGCGTTGTCGTCCATCGTGTACCAAACAAAGCCGCCCCAGACCTCGCAGCGAAGCTCCTTGAGCTTGCGCTTGCCGCAGGGGCTGCCTTGCTTGAAATCCTCTGGGTCCTGCGCAAATTCGACCACGCCATCGAGCCCGTGCTTCCAGCCGTGATAGGGGCAGGTAAAGGCATCGACCGAAGAGGATTCGTTGACCAGCCGCATCCCGCGGTGCGCGCAGGAATTGTAGAACGCCTTTACCGATCCATCGTGCTGGCGCACGCAGATCACCGATTCCTTCATGAAGTTGTGAACCACGAAGTCCCCGGCTTCTTCCAGTTCGGCGGTGCGTCCGGCGACATGCCAGATCTTGGTCCAGAGGTGGTCCCACTCCTTTTGAGCGAACTCCTTGGAATAATACCGGTCGCCGGTGATCGGATCACCGCGAAGGTTGGATGGATCCCGGCCGTTCATGGGCGGCGGAGTGGTGGCCTGCTTGTTCATGGCTTCGTCTCCCAAACGAATTCCGCGCATAATGCATCGCCCAAGGCAGGAAGCCACCTATCACTTTCGTCAGAAATCCGGCAGTCCTGCCGGTTTTATCAGCCCTGCTCTGCGTATATTTGCTCGACCACCGCGATCAGCTTTTGTCGCACCGCGCTCCTGCGTTCGGGGTCACCCAGAAAAGGCCGGTTCATCAACAGGCCCAGATGCAGGGCTGCGGCAAAATCGCTGGCGAGATGCAGCGCCTCGTGCCGTCCGTCCCACTGCGGGAACGCCTTTTCCATCTCGTCCATCCATTCGCGGTCGAAAGCCTTGGTCGCCGGCACTAGCAGTCCGGCCAGTTCGGCATCGGTCCGTGCCGCCATGGCAAGTTCGAGATAGGCGGAATATTCGGGCGTCAGCACGCTCTGCCAGTGCATTTCGGTTGCAAGGCGGATCGCCTCGCTCGGCTCGGCATCGCGCAAGGAAGCAAGATATTCGCCGAGGAAAAATTCCAGCCGCCGGTGCAGCACGAAATCGATCAGCGCCGCAACAAGTTCGGTGCGATTGGCAAAGTGATGGTGCATGGCTCCGCGCGAGATCGCAGCGCGTTTTGTGACCTCGATCGTCGTCAGGCCGGAATAGCCCAATTCGACAAGACATTCGGTCGCAGCTTTCAGGATCGACTCGCGCGTCATCGCCGATTTGCGCTGTTGCCAGCGCATTTCGCCATCGCCGTCGGTCGTTTCAGAAGGTGGGACAAGCCGTTTCACTGCCACCGCCTTAGCTCGCCAATCGTCGGGGCGCAAAGCCCGCCTATTCAAAGTCGCAGTATCGCCACGCAAAATCCCGCGCCAAGAAAACCGGCACATTCGCCGGTTTCTTGAACGACTCCGGCCAATTCAACGCCAAAAAAGGCGAACGGCCGGAAAACCGGTCAATACACAGGGAGAGTGGACGATGCGTGTAGCGACCAGATTGCTTGTCGGAATTTCCATGGCTGCGCTGGGCACAGGACAGGCCTTTGCGCAAGACAATGAAATGGCCGAGGAAGAAAATTCCAACGTCATTGTGGTTACGGCGCAGAAGAAAGCCGAGAACATTCAGGACGTGCCGATTTCGATCACCGCGATTGGCGGTGAACAGCTTGCCGAGATGCAGGTAACAACGCTCCAGTCGCTTCAGGGCAGCGTCCCCAATGTCCAGATCGACAACTTTTCCAACACGCCGAACAACGCGGTTTTCACGATCCGCGGCATCGGTGTGATCGAGCCTGACCCTTACGCCGGTAACACCGTGTCGATCGTGGTCGATGGTGTCCCGCAGTTTTTTTCGATGGGCGCTCTGCTCGACACCTATGATGTCGAACGGGTCGAAATCCTGCGTGGCCCGCAGGGTACCTTGTTCGGCGCAAACACCACCGGCGGTGTCGTCAACGTGGTCACCCGTCAGCCGACCGGCGAATTTGGCGGCTATGTCCGCGCCTCCTACGGCAATTGGGATCGTTTCGACCTTTCGGCCTCCATCGAAGTGCCGCTTGCCGAAGACGTCGCCTCGTTCAAGGTTTCGGGCATTCACACGGAGCGTTCGGGCTGGATCACCAATGTGTGGGACGGTTCCGACATGGGCAGCAAGAATGTCGACGCGGTGCGCGGCCAGTTGCTGCTGACTCCCAATCCCGACCTCGAGATCACGCTGCAGGGCGAATATGTCGCTGCGCGCAACGGTGCACCCGTCGTCGTCAACGGCGGCCTGCCGGGTGAAGCCAACTACGTCGCCCCGGGCACTTTCTTCAACGGTGCGGTTTTCCCGACTTACGAGAGCCCGTGCCGCGTGGCCGGTCAGCGCTGCGTCGCACCCGACCGCTATTTCTCGGGCAATAACGAAGTGCCCGACCAGTCGGATATGGATACGTTCCTCGGCATCGGGACGATCAATCTTTCGAACACCGCGCTCGGCGACATCACTTCGATCACCGGCTACAAGCACTTCACCCTGTTCGAATACACCGACCAGGACGGGACGGCGGCGACCAACAATGCAACCCGTCGCCGCACCGAAGGCTGGCAGTTCAGCCAGGAACTGCGCACCGCATTCGACATCGGCGATAGCGCGTCGGCAGTGGCTGGCGTCTTCTATCTGAAGACGCATTACGACCACTACCAGATGTATCACCTCGACTTCGCGCTGCCCGGTCTCGCGCAGCTGAACCTGCAGGATCAGGACACCGAAAGCTTCTCGGCCTTTGTCCAGACCTATGTCGATCTCACCGATGATCTGCAGCTGTCGGCGGGTCTGCGCTACACGCATGATTCCATCGATGCGCGCTCGCAGCTCGACACCGGTTTCTACGCCGCCGCACTGACGGCTACGAATTGGGACGAATTCACCGTCGTCTTCCCCGGAAGCCTCGATGTGGGCGGGTCGGAAAGCTGGGACAATGTCGGCTGGAAGCTGGGCCTCGATTACAAGGCCAATGACGATGTGCTGCTCTACGCCAGCTGGGCGCGCGGTTTCAAATCGGGCGGCTTCACTGGCCGCATCGGCGTCGCGGCAGACGGTGACACGCCCTACGATCCGGAAGAAGTCGACACCATCGAAGTGGGCGTGAAAGCCGATTTCGCCAACGGGATGGTGCGCACCAATCTGGCCGCATTCTACACCGACTACCGCGATATGCAGCTGGCACAGATCTATTTCGATCCGGCGACCAATGTGCAGGGCAACCGCATCCTCAACGCCGCGAAATCGGAGATCAAGGGGATCGAGTTCGAAACCACCGTAATGCCTGCTGACGGCTTCACCCTGCGCGGCTCGATTGCCTACCTCGATGCAGCATACAAGGAATTCATCTACGGCGATCCGGTGTCGGGTGCGTTCTTCGACCTCGAAGGCTTCCCGCTCCAGAATGCGCCCGAATGGCAGGCAACGCTGGGCGCGAATTACGAGTATTCGATGAATGACGGCGCGCGCATCGTGGCCGATGTCTCGTGGATGTACACCGACGAGAAGTATTACACCGCCATCCTCGACACCCCGCGTTCGCTGGTCCAGTCGATGAACCTCGTTGACGGCCTGCTGACCTATTATTCGGCAGATGACAGCTGGTCGGTGGGGCTCTGGGCCAAGAACCTGTTCGACAAGCGCTACATCAACACCTCCTACGATTCGCCCGGCTATACGGCGATCGTCGGCTACGCCCCGCCCCGCCAGTTCGGCGCGTCGGCGCAGATCAACTTCTGATGGAGCCGGGCGGACTGTACCGCTGTCGGCCTATGCTGGCCGTTGCGGGATCGTCCGCCCGCCCCTTCCCGAAAAGGAGCGTGTAATGGGTAAGATGGATGGGCGCGTTGCGCTGATCACGGGCGGTGCGTCGGGTCTCGGGCTGGAAGATGCGCGCGTGCTCGCAGCCGAAGGCGCGAAGGTCGTCATCACCGACGTGCAAGACGATCTGGGCGAACAGGCCGCTGCCGAAATTTCCGGCGTCACGTATTTCAACCATGACGTGCGCGACGAAGCCCGCTGGGAAGAGGTGATCGCGGAAACGCTCGACCAGTTCGGTCGTCTCGATACGCTGGTCAACAACGCCGGGCTGGTTCGTTTCGCCAATGTCGAAGAGCTCGACTATGATGATTTCCGCCTCCAGACCGAAGTGATGCTGAACGGCACCTTTTTGGGCTGCAAGGCGGCCATCCCGCACATGTCGCGCGATGGTTCGGGATCGATCATCAACCTTGCCTCGGTCGCAGGGCTGAAGGGGATCAGTGCGATCCCTGCCTATACTGCGGCAAAGGCCGGCATCATCGGCATGACACGTTCTATCGCGGTGCACTGCCGCGAGCAGAAATACCGCATCCGCTGCAATGCCATCGCACCGGGAGGGATAGTTACGCCAATGACGGCGCAGGCGCTGGCGGAAATGCCCGAAGGCGATGCGGGTCTCGACCAGGTCAACAATCACGGCATGGGTCAGCCCATCGATGTGGCCAACATGGTTCTGTACCTTGCCTGCGATGACGGACGGCACATCACCGGAACCACAATTACCATCGACAACGGCGAAACGATGGCATGACGGTTTCGGGTACCTTGACGCTGAGGGGAGCCCCGTAATGGCGAGCGCCGCCCATGCCCAGAGGCCTGCCCATGTCCCTGCCGACCGGGTGGTCGACCTCGACATCTATGCCCCGCCTTCGATGGACGAAGGCTACCACGAGGCATGGGCCAAGGTTCAGGCGGCCAACCCGCCGCTGGTGTGGACGCCGCGCAACGAAGGGCACTGGGTGGCCCTCGGCGGAGACATTCTGGCCGAAGTCCAGTCGGGCTGGGAGCAGTTTTCCAGCCGCGTGATCGTGCTGCCCAAGTCGATAGGTGAGTTGCACGGGCTGATCCCGACCACCATCGACCCGCCCGAACACCGCCCCTACCGCAAGCTGCTGAACGATAATCTGAAACCCTCTGCGGTGCGCGGTCTGCAAGGGCAGGTGCGCGAAGTGGCCCGCGATCTGATCGCGCGCTTCCGAGATCGCGGGCATTGCGACTTTACCGAGGAATATGCCCGTATATTCCCGATCCGCATCTTCCTTGCCATGGTCGGATTGCCCGAAAGCGACGCCGACAACATCCGTCTTTGGGCCGAAAGCATGACGCGGCCCGAGCCTGAAATACCGTTCGACGAGGCACGTCAGGCCTTCTTCGATTACCTCGACCCGATCATCCGTGCGCGCCGCGATGAACCGGGAGAGGACATGCTTTCGGCAATGTTGAGCGCCGACATGGGAGGCCGCTCGCTTGACCATGACGAGGCGCTGGCCCTGTGCACACAGGTGCTGATTGCCGGCGTCGATACGGTCGTGAATTTCCTCGGCTTCGTCATGCTCGCGCTTGCGCGCAAACCCTCGGTCCGTGCCCGATTGCGCGACAATCCCTCCGGTATGCTAGCCGCGACCAACGAACTGTTCCGGCGCTTCGGCCTTGTAACCATTGCCCGCGAAGTGCGCGAGGATGTGGTGTTTCACGGGATGGAACTGAAGCAAGGCGACATGATCGCGATCCCGACCGTCGTGCACGGGCTAGACCCGCAGGCCAATCCCGATCCGCTCTCGCTCGACTTTGCCCGCTCGCGCCCGCGCCACTCCACTTTCGGTTCGGGCCCGCATATGTGTCCGGGTCAGGAACTGGCGCGCAGCGAAGTCGCGATCACGCTGGAAGAATGGCTGTCCGCCATCCCCGACTTCGAAGTCGCTCCCGAAAGCGACCTGACCTGCAAACCCGGCATCGTCGGCAAAATCACCAGGCTGTGCCTGCAATGGAGTACCTCATGAGCGAGACCACACGCGAAGGGGGCTGCCTGTGCGGAGCCGTGCGCTACGAAACGCCGTGGCCGCCCGCCATGCTGCTCACCTGCGCCTGCACCAATTGCCAGAAGCAGTCGGGCGGTGCGATCTCGGTAGTGGCAGCGGTTGCCCGCGATGCGCTGAAATGCACCGGCACGCTCAAGACCTATACCGACACCGGAGCGAGCGGGAAGAACGTCTATCGCGAATTCTGCCCCGACTGCGGCTCAGCCGTGCTGACCGACACCGACGCGGCGCGCGAAGGCGGCATGATTTTCCTCAAGGCAGGAACCCTCGATGAAACCCGCGACCTAAAGCCAACGATCCACTGCTGGTCGATCAGCGGTCAGGATTGGCTCACCTACCCCGAAGGCGATACGGTGATGGAAAAACAGGAAGGTTTGGGATGACGAACAATTTCGATCTGGAAGCAGAAGTGCGCGATCTCGCCGCGCGGCGCGACATTGCCGGTGCGGTACAGCGCTATATGCGCGGGCTCGACCGGCTCGACCGCGATCTGTTGGTGAGCGCGTTCCACGAAGACGCCTATGTCGATGCGGGGCTAGAGGCCGGCCCGCCCGGCCCCTACGCCGATTTCTGCATCGAGTTTCTGGGGCAGCTGGGCGGATCGCACCACTTTCTGGGACAGGTCCAGATCGAGCTACACGGCCCCGACGCCGCCAGCGGCGAATGCTATTTTCAGGCCTGGCACGAATCCTTCGATGAAGACGGCGGATCGCGCGATCTGTTCATCGCGGGCCGCTATATCGACGAATATGCCTGTCGGAATGGTGAGTGGCGGATCGCCAAGCGGCGACTTATCACTGACTGGGTGACCGACCTTCCGGCGAACCATGCGTTCTTCGACAACCCGGGTATCCACCGGGGCGCTCGCCGGGGTGAGGACTTCAGCCAGCAACGCGACTGGCCCAGAAACCAAGACTGAGAGGCATTGCCATGAACGCTGAATCCAACGTTTCCCGCTATTCCCCCGAATTCGATCAGCCGGTGCGCGGTGATACCATCACCGCCGACCGCTACATTTCGAAAGAGTGGATGGAAAAGGAGAACGAAAACCTGTGGCCCAAGGTCTGGCACCTTGGCGCAGTCCTCGCCGAATTCGAAGAGCCGGGCGACATCGTGCGCCACAATTTCGGCAAGGAATCGGTGATCATGGTCATGCAGGACGATGGCTCGATCAAGGCGTTCTTCAACACCTGCCCGCACCGCGGAAACCGGCTCGTCCTCGGCGATGTGGCGAGCGTTCCCAAGATCAAATGCGGCTATCATAGCTGGACCTTCGACTATGACGGCGTGCTGTCCGAAGTGCAGGACGAACACGACTTCGAAGGCGGCAGTCCGTGCGGCAAGGTCAGGCTGTCCGAAGTGCGCTGCGAGACCTGGGGGCCGTTCGTGTTCTGGTGCATGGATGACGATGTGAAGCCGTTGCTCGAATGGCTCGAACCCTTTCCCGAACGCCTCAAGAATTACGGCCTCGAAAACTGGGTGCGGGTGCTCAACCTGTCGGCAGATGCGGACTTCAACTGGAAGATCATCCGCGACAATTTCAACGAGAGCTATCACCTCCCCACGATCCACCCCGAACTGGCGACCTTCATCAACGACGGCCTGCCGACGACGCTGTTCGAAATGTATCCCTCGGGCCACAATGCGATGTGGATGATCGGCCATCAGGCGACGACGCGGGTGGACTACCACTCCGCCGAAGTCCCCGCCCCGCTCGATGACATCGCGCGTGCATGGGGGATCAATCCCGAGGATTACAACGGCCACACCGGCGACATCCGTCAGGCGGTGATCGATGCCAAGCGCAAGCTGGGGCCCGAGCGCGGCTACACCAATTATCCCGAAATGACCGACCAGCAGCTGGTCGATTATTTCCACTGCACTTTGTTCCCGAACCTGACGATCACGATGTCGCCCGAACAGTGCCAGATCCTGCGCACCGAACCGCATCCCACCGACCCGGAAAAGTGCGTCTTCCAGCACTGGTGCCTATATCCCCCCGTCGAAGGCATGAAGGAGGTCGTGACCCCGATCGGGCCGGTTAAGCTGGCGCATGACGCTGCCCATTATCACACCCGCTACGGCGAAGGCGTAACGCTGGGCTTTGTCGCCGATCAGGACCTGTCGATCGGCACCAGCCAGCAACAGGGCCTCAACTCGCGCGGCTTCAAGGGCTGCATTCTTCCCGGGCAGGAAAAGCGCATCCAGCGCTTCCACGAACTGCTCAACGACATGGTGCTGGGCGAACCGACGCCCAAAGCGCCGCCGATTGGCGAATAGAGGGAGACTGCCGTGACAGTGATGCCCGAAACCGTCCGCCGCGCGATCAAGGATCTGATGGCGGAATATTCGCACAATCTCGATGCGATGGAAGACGCGGAAAAGGTCGTCGCGATTTTCACGCCCGACGCGGTGGTCGATTTCTCGGCGGTCGGTTTTCCGGCGATGAACGGCGAAGAGGAGATACGCGGCTTTTTCGCGGGTCTCTTCCCTGCAATGGCCGGCCAGTTTCACGACATGGCGAACTTTCGCCCCGCCTCTTGGGACGGCGAGGTCGCCATCGGCGAGACCTATGTCATCGGCATGGGCCAGCCCAAGGAAGGCGACCTCATCCATGTGCAGGTCAAATATCGCTGGGAATGCATCGAAACCGCCGATGGGTGGCGATGCCGCCGCTTCACTCTCAAGCCGATGATGCCGGCCTGAGCGCAGATCAAACACACAAGAGGATGACCCGATGACCACCATGCCCGAAGACGTTCGCACCGCTCTCGAACGCCATATGATCGAATATTGCTATGCCGTGGACGGGCTTGAGGATGTGCAGCCGCTGCTCGACCTCTTCACCGACGATGCAGTGGCTGATCTGACCGCGATCGGGCTGCCGATGATGAACGGCAAGGGCGACATCAAGGCCTTCTTCGACGGTGTGTTCGAAGGCATGAGCCACCACTTCCATTTCATCTCGAACTTCCGCCCCGCCTCCTGGGACGGGACCGAAGGCGCGATGGACGCCTATGTGATCGGCATGGGCCGCGCCAAGGACGGCAATACCGTCGAGGTGCAGGTCAAATACCGCATGGTCTGCCTGCAACAGGACGGCGCGTGGAAGTGCCGCCATTACACCATTACTCCGATGATGCCGCTGCCCGGCTCGCTCGACGAAATCCACGGCGAGCACTGATAATCCGAACGGAGACCTGATCATGGCCACTCAGCTCAAAACCGAGGGCGAACGCCCGCTCTACCCCACCCATCCCGACGCCGAGACGCCCAAGGCGCGCGGCGACAAGATCACCGGCGAACGCTACTGGTCGAAGGACTTCGCGGAACGCGAATGGGAGCATATGTGGAAGAAGGTCTGGCACGTGGGTGGCCGCGCCAGCCAGCTCGAGGAACCGGGCGATTTCATCACGCATGAATTCATGCATGAATCGGTGATGATGGTGAAACAGGAAGACGGCTCGATCAAAGCCTTCTTCAATGTCTGCATGCACCGCGGCAACCGGCTCGTGAATGTCGAGGAAGGCGGAGTGATGGATGCCTTCACCTGCCCCTACCACGGCTGGAAATGGGGCCTCGACGGCGAGCTTAACGAAGTGCAGGACGAAGAGGACTTCCCGCAAGGTAGCCCTTGCGGAAAACTGCGCCTGAAAGAGCTCAAGTGCGATACCTGGGGCGGCTTCATATTCTGGAGCTTCGATCCGGACGCCAAGCCGTTGCTCGAATATCTCCATCCGATCCCCGACCTGCTCGCCAATCGCGATCTGGAAAGCCACAAGCGCGTCGTGTGGATGACCTTGCGGGTCAACACCAACTGGAAGTTCGCCTCGGACAATTTCAACGAGGCCTATCACATTCCGGCAGTCCACCCGCAGTTCATGCCGATGATCGACGATCACTATTCGACCACGGTCTTCGAAATGTATCCGAGCGGCCACAACCGCATGATCGAGAAGCTGCAGCCGTCATCGCGCGGGGACGCATCGCATTCGGTCGAACCGCTCTGGGCCGATGTGCTGAGCGCATGGGATCTCGATCCCGAGGACTTCCAGGGCCGCGCGCAGGAAGGCCGCGATGCCTTGCAAAAAGCGCGGCGCGAAAAGGGGCCGGAGCGCGGTTACAAATATGCCGACAAGCTGACCGATCACGAGTTGACCGACCAGTTCCACCACACGCTGTTCCCCAACCTCACGCTGACCGGCACGTTCGAAGGGCTGCACGTCTTCCGTACCGAACCTGACGCCGAAGACCCCAACTGGTCGACTTTCGACTATTGGTATCTTGTCCCCGAGGTAGAGGGCGAAACCGAGGTGGCAACGCTTTCAGGCATGCGGCCCTTTACAGAAGCCGAGCACGAAACCGGCAGCTACAAGGACTATCACGCGGAGATCGCTCAGGGCGATTTCCTGACGCAAGACCTCTCGCTGGCAGAAACCCAGCAGAAGGGATTGCGCTCCATGGCCTTTACAGACGCCTATCTTGCGGGGCAGGAAACCCGCGTTCGCCGCTTCCATGAAGTGCTGAACGATTATCTGGAGGGTCGGCGCTGACTTTTCGCCTAATGCCTCCGCGCCGGATTGGCGGGAGATAGTATCGTGCCATTGATTGTCGACAAGGCCGAGCGGCGCGCCATGGTGGCGCGCGTCGCCTTCGATCTCGTGGCCGATACCGGCATTGGCGCGGTAACCTTCCGGCAGGTTGCCGAGGCGACCGGCTATTCGACCGCGATCGTCACCAATTACTTTGCCGACAAGAACGACCTGCTGTTCGAAGTGTATCGCATAGCCAATCGCCGCGCGATGGACCGGCTGGCGGCTGCCTTCGACGACGGAGAGGACTTGATCGACGTCCTCACACGCGTCTTGCCCGTTACCGAGGAGATGGTGCGCAACTGGCGGGTCTGGATGGCCTTCTGGGGCCTTTCGCACAGCGATCCCGAATTCCGCGAAGAAACCGCCGCCAATGCGAGAGCAAGCGTCGATCTCTATTCGCGTATGCTGCGCCAACGCTACGAGGACTATCCGCAGCTGACCATGACCGAAATCGACGACATGTCGATGCGATTGATCGCCAGCGTCGGCGGTTCCGGCATGCAAGGCTGCCTTGCTCCCGGTGATTGGCCGCTCGAACGCCTGCGAGCCATTATTGCCGCGGAAATTGCGGTTCTCGACGCTGAAGTCGGGATCGGCTGATGCATCCTACCTGTTTAATGTGACAGTCGTCATTTATCCCGTTCGGGCGCAGTCTCGCCCGAAATTGGGAGAGAGTCGTGACTCAAGGCAATCAGGGGATGAGCCGCCGCGGCATGCTGGCAGGGTCGGGCGCCGTCGCTGTCGCAGGAACGCTCGCTGCATGCTCGCGCAATTCGTCAGCGGATAGCGACCATTGGGACGAAACCTGCGATGTTCTGTGCGTAGGCAGCGGCGCAGCTGGCGCAACGGCCGCGATTGCCGCAGCCGAAAATGGCGCGAAGGTTCTAGTGATCGAGAAAATGCCAGTCGCGGGCGGCACCACGGCCAAATCGGGCGGGGTCGCATGGATATTCAACCATTTCATCTTGCAGGAACAGGGGATCGAAGACCGCAAGCAGGACGCGCTCAAATACGCCGTCCGCTATGGCTTTTCGCGCGAATACGATCCCGCCAGCCCTACTCTGGGTCTCGACGAAACCCGCTTCGGAGTAATCGAGGCGTTTTACGACAAGGGCTCCGAAGCGATCGATTTCCTGCGCAAGACAGGTGCGGTCCAGTTCAAGCAATTCCGCATGTATCAGGTCGACAAACCCGCGCCCGATTATGCCGACCACCTGCCCGAAAACAAGGTGCCGACAGGCCGCTGTCTGGAACCGGCGGTCGGCTCGGGTTCGACGGCGGGCGGCGGCAGTCTTGCCATGCAACTGTCCGATTACCTCGCCAGCAAGAACGTGCCGGTCTGGCTCGACACCAAGGCAACGCGGATCGTCAGGGACGGCGAAGGGAACGTCGTCGGGGTCGAGGCAGAGCGCGAGGGCGAGCCGGTGCGTATCCGTGCGACGAAGGGTGTCGTTTTCGCAAGCGGCGGATATTCGCACAATGTCGAATTGTGCAACCTGCACCAGCCGAGCGTTTACGGCAGTTGCTCGATGCCCGGCTCGACCGGCGACTTCATTCCGCTCGCCCAAGATGCCGGCGCGAAGATGGGCAATCTGTCCTACGCCTGGCGCAGTCAGGTCGTTCTGGGCGAAGCTCTTGCCGATCGCGGGGTAGGCCTCGGTGCGTTTGTCCTGCCCGGGGACTCGATGATCCTCGTCAACAAATACGGCAAGCGCATAGTCAATGAAAAGCGCGACTATAACGACCGCACCCAGTCGCACTTCCCCTATGATCCGGGGCGCGAGGAATACCCCAATCACTTGCAGCTGATGCTGTTCGATGCGCGCTCGCTCGACGCATTCGGCGGAGCCTTCCCCCTCCCCGCGCCAGGCGCGAGGCAGCCATATATGGTGGAGGGTTCAAGCTGGGCCGATCTTGCAGCGAAGGTCGATGCGCAGCTGGCCGAATGGGCGCCGAGGACCGGCGGAGTGAAACTCGACGCGTCCTTCCTCCCCAACCTCAATGATACGATCAGCCGCTTCAACGGCTATGCCGAAGACGGCGAAGACCCCGAGTTCAGTCGCGGCCGCTATCTCTACGACCGCGAATGGCACCTGCTGTTTTCATCGCGGCGGGAGGGGACATCGCAGCCCGAGAACCCCTACCCCAATCTGACGATGCACCCCTTTGCGAAAAGCGGCCCCTATTATGCGATTGTCCTTGCGGCGGGAACGCTCGACACCGCTGGCGGTCCGCAGATCAATGCCAATGCACAGGTGCTTGGCCCGGACAATGCACCGATCCCGGGCCTTTATGCCGCCGGCAATTGCATCTCGTCGCCCACCGGCCAGGCCTATCTGGGAGCAGGCGGGACAATCGGACCGGCATTGGCGTTTGGCTATATCGCCGGTCGGCATGCGTCAGCGGCTTGATGAGCGTGAGTGCGGCATGGGTGCCAGCACCGCGCCACTGCGAGACCCGACACGACAACTAAAGTCCGGCAAGGACGCGAAGAAGGAGAGAAACCATGAGCCTTGAAACCGTCAGCCTTTCGGGGCGGGTCGCTATCGTTACGGGTGCCGCCATGGGCATGGGAGAGGCGACCGCCAAACTGTTTGCCGCACGCGGGGCGAAGGTCATCGTAGCCGATATCGACGGCACGGCGGGGGAGCGAACCGCCGCTGCAATCACCGCAAACGGCGGCGATGCCCGTTTCGTTTACTGCGACGTATCCGACGAGGAATCGGTAGCGGCAATGGTCACGCACACTGTCGAGACGTTCGGCAGGCTTGATTGCGCGGTGAACAATACTGCCATTACCCCTGACAATCTGCCGATTGCCGAAGCCGATATGGAGCGCTGGGACCGGGTCATATCGGTCGATCTGCGCGGCGTCATGCTTTGCATGAAATACGAAATCCGCCAGATGATGGCGCAGGGGACTGGCGGTGCGATCGTCAATATCAGTTCGGTCAGCGGCGTGCGTCCGCAGCCGAACAACTCGGCCTATGTTGCCGCCAAGCACGGGGTGATCGGCCTCACCAAGACCGGCAGCCTCGAATATGCGCCGCACAAGATCCGCGTGAATGCGGTGCTGCCCGGCGCGATCGATACTCCGATGCTGCGCGGCGCACTCGAGGAAACGGGTTTCAGCGAAGAGGACTTTGCCCCCGCGCTCAGCCTGCTCGGTCGCTTCGGCAAGCCGGAGGAGGTCGCCGAAGCGAGCGCATGGCTGTGCTCCGATGCATCCAGCTACGTCACGGGTCACTCGCTGGCAGTCGAAGCCGGCTATCTGACCCGCTGATATCCAAGAGAAACGGAGAGGAAAATGACGAACGAAATGAACTGGGATCTCGAAGCCGACGTGGTCGTGCTGGGATCGGGCGGCGCTGCGTTGACCGCAGCCATTGCAGCAAAGGATTTCGGCGCGAGCGATGTGGTCATCCTCGAACGCAACGGCATGGTGGGCGGAACCACCGCAATGTCGGGCGGGATGCTTTGGATTCCCGGCAATCACCACCAGATTGCAAAAGGTATCGAGGAAGATGACGAAGATATCGTCGCCTATCTCGATGCAACAGCTCCGGGGCAACTCGATCCCGACACGCTGATGGCGTTCATGGAGACCGGGCCGGAAATGGTCCGCTATCTCGAAGAGAATACCCCTGTCCGCTTTGTCTCATTCAGCGATTTTCCCGATTATCAGCCCTATCTTCCCGGTGCGAAACCCGATGGCGGGCGCTCGCTCGACAACGAAGCATTCTCGTTTGACCGGCTCGGGAAATGGGCGAGCCGCGTGAATCCCAGCAAGATGGCCTATCCGATCCGTGGCAGCCTCGTTGAAGCCACGCGCGGGCTCTTGAACGAAGACATTCTCGCTGAACGCGAAGCGGGTGATTTCCGCGGCCTCGGACAAGCCTTGATCGGCTCACTCTATCTGGGCGTAGTCGAGCGCGAAATCCCGGTCGAATTCGAAAAGCGCGCCCGTCAGCTGGTGAAGCAGGACGACCGTATCGTCGGCGTTGTTTGCGAGGATGCGGACGGCCGTGATTTTCATGTGCGCGCGCGGCGCGGTGTTGTGATCGCGACAGGCGGCTTCGAATGGAACGAAAAGCTTGTCAAAGCCTTCTTGCGCGGCCCGCTCACCGGTCCTGTCAGTGTCCCCGAGAACGAGGGCGACGGCCTCATGATGGCAATCGATGCCGGCGCGCAGCTCGGCAACATGCAGAATGCCTTCTGGATGCAGAGCGTGCTCGAATTCGAGCCGCAGCACCGCAATGCGAAACCGAACTATCTGCTCGGTTCCGACGAACGTGCGCGCCCCGGAGCCATTCTGGTCAACCGCAAGGGCAAACGCTTCGTCAACGAGGCGGCCAATTACAACGCTTTGGGCAAATCGCTGCATGCCTTTGATGCAGGCAGCCACACCTATGCCAACCTGCCCTACTGGCTGATCATCGACCAGCGCTATCGCGACAAATACCCGACCTTCAACGCGGAGCCGGGCTCGCCGCCGCCGTCGTTCATGATGCAGGCGGACACGCTTGAAGAGCTGGCAGAGATGGCTGGCATCGACGCGAAGGGACTTGTCGAAGAAGTTGGCCATTTCAACGCCATGGTCGCAAACGGCCATGACGACGATTTCCAGCGCGGCGACACAACCTATGACAATTTTTATATGTGGGGCGATCCCTCGTTCGAGGCGCCTTTCCGCACGCTTGGAGCAATCGATCAGGGGCCGTTCTACGCGGTCAAGATGGAAGCGGGTGCGCTGGGCACAGCTGGCGGGCCGCGGATCAACGAGAACGGTCAGGTGCTTGATTGGGACGACAATCCGATTGCCGGTCTTTACGCAGCCGGCAACGCATCGGCTGCCGTGCTGGGCGAAGCCTATGGCGGCGCTGGCGGCACGCTGGGTCCCGGCCTGACCTTCGGCTTTATCGCCGGGCGGCATCTCGGGTGCCACATACCGAACCGCTAGAATGAGGCCAAAAAAGAAGGCCGCCGGGGAGAGAGAGACCCGGCGGCCTTTTCAGTGATCAGTCGGTCCAGTCAGACCTGGCTAAAGCCGCCGTCGATCACCAATTCATCGCAGGTCATGAAGCTCGCCGCTTCCGAACACAGGAAGACCACTCCGCCACCCATTTCATCGGGACGACCCATGCGGCCAATCGGATGGCGCGCGGCGGTCCCTGCAATCGCGGTTTCGACATCGGGCGCAGCGCCCAGTTCGACATAGCGCGCAAAGATCGATTCCAGCATCGGTGTATCGACACCGCCGGGATGCAGGCTGTTGACGCGAATGTTGTATCCAAGAGCGGCAAACTCCGCGCCGAGGCACTTGCTCAACATCTTTACCGCTGCCTTGCTGGTGCAATAGGCTGCGTTGAAAGCCGCCCCGCGCAAGCCGCCGACGCTGGAGAAATTGACGACGCTTGCGCCGCCCTTGCGCGCCTTGCCGCCTTCCTTGAGCATCGGCAGAAGGGCTTGCACTCCGATCACCACGCTATCGACATTCACCGCATTGACGCGGTGGAACTCGCTGAGCGGTGTGTCCTCCATCTTGGTCACGATGGAAATGCCAGCATTGTTCACCAGCGCATCGAGGCGGCCATAGGTCTGCTCGACAAATTCGGCGAGCCTCGCCCAGTCATCGGCACTGGTGACGTCATGGCGGAAGTAATGATCGGCACCGCCGTGGTCCCCGTCTTCGCCCAGATCGGTCGCGATGACGGTCGCATTGGCGGCCTTCATCGCCTTCACGATCTCGCGGCCGATCCCGCCGGTGGCGCCGGTGACCAGCGCGACGACATTATCAAGTGCGATTGTCATTGTGCTGTGTACCCCCCGTCAACGACGATTTCAGAACCGGTCATGTAGCTGCTGTCCTCGCATGCAAGGAAGAACGCCGCGCTGGCGATTTCCTCTGGCTGAGCGAGCCTGCCTATAGGCGTATTGCCCGCCACCATCGCGACGAGGTCCTCGGGCTTTTCGGCAACGCCGCTATCGACCCAGCGCTGGAAACCGGCATTGAGCAGCGGAGTAAAGACAAAACCGGGGTGCAGCGAATTGGCGCGGATCGGCATCTGCTTGGTCGCAAACTCGACCGCGATGCCCTTGGTGAACAGCCGCACCGCGCCCTTGCTGGCGTTGTAGGCGGAGACTTCGTTCATTCCGACCAGCCCCATGATCGAGCTGACGTTGATGATGCTGGAGCCGCCTTTCACATCCTTGCCGCTCTCCGCCATAAGCGGGACGAGATGCTTGGTGCCGAGGAACACGCCATCGACATTGATGGCCATGATCCGCCGCCACGCTTCCATCGAGAGCGTTTCGACCGGCCCCGTCAGATCGGTTCCGGCGTTGTTGACGAGGATGTGCAGCTTGCCGTGACGCTGCGTGACGTGATCGGCGACGCGTTGCCAGTCGCCCTCCTCGGTCACATTGGCGCGCAGATAACTTGCGCTGTTGCCAATCCGGCCCAGCACCTCTTTAACAGCATCGCTGCCTTCGTCGTCGAGGTCGGTGAGGACAACCTCTGCCCCTTCCGCGACATAGCGTTCGACGGTTGAAAGGCCGATTCCGCGCAGACCGCCCGAAACCACCGCAACACGGCCTTCGAGCCGGCGATTACCCAGATTGCTCATACGCCCATCATCCCTGCAGTGGTTGCACCGTCGATCACAATTTCGGAGCCGGAGACGAACGCTGCCTCGTCCGATCCGAGATAGGCGACCAGCCCTGCGATTTCCTCGACCTCGCCCATGCGTTTGAGCGGGGCCATGCCCTCGTAGATTGCACGGGTTCCGGCTTCGTCACCCGATGCTTCGATGATGCCGCGGATCATCGCGGTCTCGACCACGCCGGGCAGGATCGCGTTGACGCGGATCTTGTAGCCCTGGTTGCCGCAGTGGATCGCCGCCGACTTGGCAAGCGCGACCGCCGCCGCCTTGGTGACCGAATAGGATACGTAATTGCCCATGGCGCGGTGCGCGTTCATGGAGGAGTTGATGATGACCGACCCGGTCGCTCCGCCGGGATTGTCCTTCATCATGCGGATTGCGTGCTGGACAGTCAGCATAGCGCCGGTCTGGTTCACGCCGACAATCGCGTTCCAGTTCTCGACGGTGACATCCTCGACGCTGGCATCGCCGTGTTCTGTCCCTGCATTTGCAAAAGCGATGTCGAGCCTGCCGTGCTTGCTGGCGATGTGTTCCATCACACCGGCCCAACCTTCGGCATCGTCGACGGCGTGCTTTACGAAGGTCGCACCGGTCGCATCGCAAATCGATTTTGCAGCATCTTCGTTGCGGCCCGTGAAGACGACTTTCGCCCCTTCCGATGCAAGCCGCTCGACCGTTCCTGCGCCGATACCGCTGGTTCCGCCGGTAACCAGCGCAACCTTACCCTCCAGCCTGTTTGCCAAGCCACCTCTCCTTGTTCAATTTCGGCCAAACTGGCCCAGTTTGCCGCTCAAGTAACCTATGCTTTCGGCAAGGTGACTCTAACAGTTGTATCCGCCACAAATTGTCCAGATAAAGCTTGCGAGAGGACTATCTGACATGGCCGAGAAGGACCCTGAAATCCAACCGGGTGAAGACCGCAGCGAAGGCATCAGCTGGAACGAGCTGATGGACCGGGATTCAAAGCCCGCGCCCGACTTCCTAAAGGAAGAAGCCTACGAATTCCGCGGCTCCGATCCGATCCCGACCTCGCGCTACACCAGCGAGGAATTCGCCGCGCTCGAGCGCGAGAAAATGTGGCCCTATGTCTGGCAGTTCGCCGCACGCGAGGAAGACCTGCCCGATCCCGGCGATTTCGTCGTCTACGAGATGGCAGGCCGCTCCTATCTGGTCGTGCGGCAGGACGACGGTTCGGTTCGCGCGATGCACAATGTCTGCCTTCACCGCGGCCGCAAGCTGCGCACAGAGGATGGCTGCGCCGATAAATTCGTCTGCCCGTTCCATGCCTTTACGTGGAACAAGGACGGCAGTTTCGACCACGCTCCTTGCGAATGGGATTTCCCGCATCTGAAGGAAAAGAAGATGGACCTGCCCGACCTCGAGGTCGGCCATTGGCAGGGCTATATCTTCATCCGCGAAGAAAGCGGCGGGCCGAGCCTCGAGGAATACCTCGCTCCGCTGCCCGACCACTTCAAGCGCTGGAACCACGATGAATGCGTCACCGTGATGCGCGTGGCGAAAGAGGTGCCGGCGAACTGGAAGGTCACGATGGAGGCCTTCATGGAATCCTGGCACACCATCGTCACCCACCCGCAGCTGCTGCCGTTCACCGGTGATTGCAACGCCGCCTACCGGATCTGGGGCGACCATGTGAACGTGAACCTTGTTCCGTTCGGCGTCATGAGTCCGCACCTTCCCGAAGGTAAGGGCGAACAATGGATCGTTGACGAATTCATCAAGTACAACGGTCGCAGCTCGGACAATTACGATCCCGACGGCGATCCGATGGCGATCAACGTCCCCGAAGGCAAAACCGCGCGCGAGGCGCTTGGCGACCAGATGCGCAAGGTCTATTCCGATCAGGCCGGTTACAGCCTGATGGATGCAACCGACGCCGAAGTGCTCGACGCGCTCGTTTACAATGTATTCCCCAATTTCGCGCCTTGGGGCGGCTATATGCCGAACATCGTCTATCGCTGGTTCCCCGGCAAAACGCCCGACACCTGCGTGATGGAAGTCCGCATCCTCGCGCGCATCAAGCGCGGCGATCCCAAGCCGCGCGGAGCAGAGGAAGTGTTCCTGACGCTCGACCAGAAATGGACCGAAGCACCGCAATTGGGCGGCCTCGGCGACGTGTTCGAGCAGGACATGGACAATCTGCCCTATGTGCAGGACGGCCTTCACGCTTCGAAGACCGGCGAAGTCCAACTCGGCAATTATCAGGAAATCCGCATCCGCCAGTTCCAGGATACGCTGATGAAATATATCGAAGGCGAGTTGGGAGCCACGAAGTGAGCGCGGCCCCGTCCGATCCGTCGACCTGGACTGAAGAGAACCACCCGCCGCGCGTCGATTGCGTTCTGATCTGCGGCGGCGTGTGGCACGATATGGACTTTGCGCGACTGGAGCTTCTGAAGCTTCTCGCCGAAGACCCGCGCGTGCGCACCCGCGTGTTCGAGGATTACGAGAATATCGAGGCGATCAAGGCCGCCGATATCATCATCACCTATACCTGCGACGTCACCCCTTCGCTGCCTGCGCAAGAGGCTTTGCGCGATTGGGTCGAGGCAGGCGGTCGCTGGTATGCGCTGCACGGGACCAATTCGGTGCTGCGTTTGATGGACGACGGCATATGGGACGCACCGCGCTGGGCGCCGCTGTTCATGGAACTGGTGGGAAGCCAGTTTCTAACCCACCCGCCGATCGCACCTTACACGGTGACCGTGGCAGACCCCGAACACCCGCTGGTGGAAGGTGTCGAGCCGTTCGAGACAACCGACGAGCTTTATCATCTCGAAACCCACGGCGATCTGCACGTGCTGCTCGAAACCGATTGCACCGAAGAAGGCACGGGTTTCCGCGAAGCCGCCGATGCGATCGGGACCCAGCCGGTGTTTTACATCAAATCACGCGGCAAGGGCGCGGTGCTTTACAACACGCTGGGCCACTGCCGCGGGCATTACGATCTTCAACCGATGGCGGACTGGTGGCCCACGGTTGATCGCTGCGCATGGGATTTGCCGGTCTTTTATGACCTGCTGCGGCGCGGAATTGGCTGGATCAAGGATCGCGAGCCCGCCGCAAGCTGAACGGACAGCGGGTCAGGCACGCGCCGGACCCGCTTCCCTACTCCTACTCAATCCGCTTCGATATAGCGGTCGAGCGCGGCCTCGGCATTGTCGGGCCAGCGCGAGATGACCAGCAGGCGCTTGTGCCCCTGACCGATGGCAAGTTCCTCGGTAATGCCCATGCCGCCGTGCAGCTGGATCGCTTCATGGCCCAGGTTGATGCCGGCTTCGGCGATGAACGCACGTGCGCCGGCGACCGCTTGGGCGAAACTGTCACCGTCGGCAGACACGATCGCCAGTTCGAGCAGCGCCCGCGCCTGTTCGATCTCGGCATATTGCGCCGCGAGTCGGTGCTGGATCGCCTGAAACTTGCCAATTGGAGTGCCGAACTGTTCGCGCTGGCGAACATAGTCGAGCGTTTCGGCAAACAGCCGCTCCATAATGCCCAGCGCCTCTGCACTGCGAGCAAGCGAAGCGCGGGTTTCGGCTGATGCGAGCAGCGCCGCACCATCCTTCAATTCATACTCGGGCGGGACCGAGACATTTTCCAGCGAAAGAGAGACGGCAATCGAACCGTCCGCCATCCGCCAAGTGGATTGCGAGAGCCCTTCTGCATCGCCCGGAACGAAATAAAGCGACCACCCCTCGGCATCGCCCGCTTCGCCCGTGTGGCGGGCGCTGACGACAAATCCGTCTGCGCCATGACCGGCAGTGACATATGGCTTCGTACCGTTGAGGATCAGACCCGAGCCGTTCTTGCGCAGCTGCGTTTCGATCCACACCGATCCGCCCCGGCTGCCTTTTTCATAATGAGCAAAGGCCACCCGCTTCTCGCCGCTCGCGAGCGGTTCCGACCACTGTGCAGCCAGCGTATCTTCGGCACCTGCGAAGAACAACGGAGCGGTAAAGAACGCGCTTTCGATAACCGGTTCCACCACCATGCCATTGCCGAGCGCCTCGCTGACGACAGCAATGCTCGTCGGGCCGAGATCGAGCCCGCCCGCAGCTTCGGGCAAAGCCGCTGCAAGAATGCCCAACTCGCCAAGCAGCGCCCAGTTCTCTTTCGAAAAACCAGTGCTTTCCGCTAGGTAGGCGCGGCGTGTCTCGGTGTCGTATCGATCCTGCACAAACCTTTCGGTCATGCTCTTGAGCATCGATTCATCTTCGGTCAGGTCAAAATTCACAGGTTCCCTCACTTCTCGCGAAGAAAGGTAACAGCAATTTCAGCCAAATCCCGCTGAGCAAAAGGCTAGGCGCAAAGACTGCGAGACATTGAACCAAAGGCTCAAACCGCTATGGTCAGAACTGGGAGACAGAAACATGGCTGACATCAAGATCAGGGACCTTGATACGGTCCGGATCAATAGCGAGGAAGAAATCAGCACCGCCGCGCACGCGCTGCACGAGATTTCGATGAAAGCCGGTTTCAGGGCCGCTCCTGCGCATGACATTGCGGACAAGCGGACCCCGGTCGATCACGAAGGAAATGTGCTCGCGAGCTCCGTTTTCGGGTGGGGCGAAGATGAGAGCGCCTGGTGGCGAAATTCGCGGATCGCGCTCGATTCGCCGATCACCAGCGCCTGCCGGTTCGAAAGCGAGCCGTTCTGGGTGAATGAAGACGGATTCCGGACCAAGGTTCCGAACCGCTACATCGACGGAATCGACCTCAAGAATTTTGCCACTCGTGCAATGACTCCGGCCGCCATCGTGGTCCCGATCCACATGGCGTTCGGCAAGATCGGCGCGGTCAGCTTTAACCCGCTTGACGTCGACGTCACGGATTTGAGCACGCTCTACGCCAAACATGCAGATGTGCTGGGCATTTACGCGCGCACTTTCATCGTAAGCTATGTGCAGGTGATGGGAGCCAAGCAGGCGCTGCCGCCCGGTTCGCGCCTTTCCAAGCGCGAGGTCGAGTGCCTGCGATGGGCCGCGATCGGCAAGACCGATCTTGAGATCAGCATGATCATGGCTCGCAGCCGTGCGGCCGTGCGGTTCCACATTCACAACGCCTCGACCAAGCTCGATGCGGTGAACCGCAGCCAGACGGTCTTCAAGGCCGCGCAATTGGGCTATATCTCGCTCAACAACTAGGGGCTGCAAACCAGGCGATCTCTCCAAATAGCCAGTTGTGGTCCTCCGGCAGAAGGGGAAATTAGGCCCATGGCAAATCAGGAATTCGACCCGTTTCGCGCTTGGCAGGATCTCGTCCAGAAATGGGAGATCGAGATCAATGAATGGTCGGGCAAGATGACCGAGAGCGACCAGTTCAGCGCGATGATGGGACAGGCGACGAAGATGAATCTCGTCGCGCAGAAAGCCTGGGCCGAGCGGATGGAGACCATGCTCGCCACGCTCAACATGCCGACCAAGAGCCAGGTCGAGGACATCACCGAACGGCTCGACCGGATCGAGGACAATATCGAGCGCATGCGTCTGGCGATGGAACAGTCGGGCAAACCGCAAGCCAGACCGGAACCCAGCCGCACCAGAAAAGCACCGAAGAAGCCAGAGTGAGCGAAACGCCGCCTACCATCCCTTCACAGGACGAGGTTTCCGACCGGGTCCGGAAAGAGGTCCAGCGTGCCTATCAGCGCCGGATCAAGGGGCTGGATTTCCTGCTGGCCGAACGCGTGCATGTCGGCGCGATGGAAAAGGAAGTCGTCTATCGTGACGGGACGGCGATGCTTTATCGCTATCTGCCGGTCGAGGACGAGATTTACCGCATTCCGCTGATGATCGTCACCCCGCCCAGCAACAAGGGTTATATCTTCGACCTTGCGAGCGGGCAGAGCTTTGTCGAGTTCATGCTCCAGCGCGGCTATGACGTTTACATTCTCGACTGGAACTCGCCGCGCAAGGACGAAGCCTCGCTCGACATCGCCGATTACGTCGATCGCTTCATTGCCGGTTCGATCGCAAAAATCTGCGAGATTACAGGCGAAGAAGAGGTCACGCTGGGCGGTTATTGCATGGGGGGCGTGCTCGCGCTCATTTATGCGGCGCTCAATGCGCCGGGTCCCGTGAAGAATTTCGTGTCATTCGCAACGCCTGTCGATTTCACGCACATGCATCTGTTCCAGGCATGGGCGAACAAGGACCATTTCGACGTCGACGAGCTGGTCGAGGAGCTCGGCCTCATTCCGCCGGAACTGATGCTGGGCGCATTCGACCTTGCTCGTCCTGCCAATCGCACCGCGGGACAGATCAACCTGTGGACCAATATGTGGAGCGAGGATTTCGTCAAATCCTACCGCATGTTCGATCGTTGGGCGGCCGAAACCCTGCCTGTTCCGGGCGCCTACTTCCGCACACAGATCAAGGAATTGATGTGGAAGAACGCCCTGCCCGCAGGCGAATTGCAGATCGGCGGTCGCACGGTGGACCTTGGCAGGATCACCGCCCCCATCCTCAATATCGTGGCCATGCACGATCACATCGTGAGCCACGAAGCCACCCAGCCCCTGATGACCCAGACAGGATCGAATGACCGCAAGGAGATTGTCTCCAAGGGCGGCCATGTCAGCCTCGTCGCAGGCCCCGCAGCATTGCGGCGACTGTGGCCGCTGATTGATGACTGGCTGGCAGAGAGATCGACCTGATGAGCAAGAATGACATTCCGCACAATGAGTTGAAAGCCGACGGCCGCACGATCCGGCTGCGCTATATGGCGCCAGGCGATGCGGAAGGCGTTCTTGCCTTTGCCAAGAGCCTGCCTGCGCATGATCTGCTGTTTCTCAACCGCGACATCCGCAATCCCAAGGTGATCGACGCCTGGCTCGAACAGATTGGACAAGGACTGATCCGCAGCCTCGTCTCGGTCGAGGGCGATACGGTTGTCGGCTGCAACGCCATGGTGCGGGACGAGCTCAGTTGGTCGCCGCATGTGGCGGACATCCGTATTCTCGTGTCGGAAGATTGCCGCGGGCTCGGCCTCGGGCGGTTGCTGGCGCTCCACACGCTGCACCGCGCGCGTGTCGATGGTGTGCGCAAGCTGACCGTGCGCATGACCCCCGATCAAGGCGGCGCGCTCAAACTGTTCGAAGAAATGGGCTTCCGCCCCGAAGCCCT
>PALE01000040.1 GCA_002706445.1 Erythrobacteraceae bacterium | reverse complement strand
CCGATGGTCCCGACCTACGCGACCAAGGGAACACGGCGATACGCGTACTACGAGACTCGCAAGGATCTGGCCCGACCCGATGACACTGCAGCAACCCGCATTGGGCAGGGGCAGCTCGAGCGACACGTGATCACCAAACTGAATGCTCTGCTTGAGGACGAACATGCGCTTCGCAGGATCTCGGGCGAAGATGAGGGGGGCGTACTGCGGGACCTGTTCGCCAAAGCCAAACTTGCGTCCGCGAGCCTCGCCTTGGAGACTCAACGTCAGACCATCGTCCGGCAACTGGTCGCCGCGATGCAAGTGCACCATGACCGCATCGATGTCCGGCTCAATGCAGAAGCGCTTGGTTGCAGGAACAGCCAGAATTGGGACTGGAGCATTGCCCTGCCATCGCGCAAGCCATTCCGCGAAGCGAAGTTGCGGATCGATCAGGACGCCACTCCAAAGTCAATCGACGCTGGCCTGATCGCGCTGCTTGGCGATGCCCTTCAGGCGCGCGATATCATCATCACCAGCCCAACACTCAGCATCAACCAGATCGCCAAGCGTGAAGGTCGCTGCCGCAAGCAGCTGACCAAGCTCGTTCGACTGAGCTGGCTCAGCCCGAACATCGTTGAGGCCATCGTTGATGGCAGAGCGCCATCGCGGCTCACCCGCAAGCGACTGCTCGACGCAGATCTGCCGCTGTCCTGGCCTGAGCAAGAAGTCATGCTTGGCTGTGCGGGTTGAACCGCAACCCGCACAGCAACTACATCTCGCCAAGTGAGGCGAGGAAAATCCAGACAGAGACTTTGGCCGAAATGGGCGCTGAGACGCGGCCGATTCGAGGGGCTCTGACCCACGCCCATGAGATCACGCTCCCAAAACCCCGCAGAACTGCGCGCTTTCGGACGCAGGGTGCGCCCGAAGGCAGTACTTTGGTTCTCTCAGAGACTGTGTGGTGCGGTCGAGAAGACTCGAACTTCCACGGGCGTTAGCCCACAACGACCTCAACGTTGCGCGTCTACCAGTTCCGCCACGACCGCACTCGGGAGTAGGGCAACACCAGCTGTGCTGTCCTCGGTAGGTGCGCGCCCCTAGCAACCCGTTTCGGTGCGCGCAAGAGACTTTGATGCACGGTGGTGATTACGTCGTTCAAAGGTAAGCATTGGCGCCGCTGTGTCCCGCGCCGGGACCACGTTAACAGACTGCTTGTTAAAATGGTGAACGGCGCGGAAACCATTTTGCATGAGCCTTGCCGCTGCCCTTGTTCTGATCGCCCAAGCCGCCTCGCCGGGCGTCGCTCCGCCTGCGGTTGAACAACGTGCTGCGATAGCCGAGCAAGTGCGCGCAAGCGTCACCGTACTGCGTCCGGCGCGCATCAGCGTTGCAGCAGAAGACGGCAGCGTTTCGGTCGATGCACCGACGAACGGACAATCGGTCCAGCGCAGCCGCGATGCTGCGGGCACGCTCTGGGTCGAATTCAGCTAAAACCTGAAAAGCCCTGTGGGGCTCAGTTGGGCGACCAGCCGATTTCGGCAAACTTTGCCGCAGGCGGAATGTCCGACACGGCTTCGGTTACATTCAGGCTTTCGCCCGGTGCCAGTTCGCGCTTCGAGGGAACGACGACCCAATTGCCGACATTGCGCTCGCGATCGTCGCGGAAGACGATCAGCAGGCTGGGAACGCTGACGCTTTCCTGCCCTGCATTGGTAATCGAGCCGCGCACGCGGAAAATCTCTTCGCCGCTTTCGAGCGTTTCCTTGCGCTGCTGTTCGTCGGGAAAATCGAGCGTCAGATCGGCCTTGCCGATGCCGAAGGTTGGCTGGGCGATGGGAAGCCAGTTGGGCAGTCCGTAATAGTTCACCGCAACCGCCGTGCCCGACGCGAGCAGCGCGAACACGACCGCGGCAATCGTCCACATCTTGAGCGAATTGCGCCGACGCGAAAAGGGCGGGCTGTAATCGAAGCGCGACCCTTCATCGTCATACTGGTCCTCGTCAAAAGCGTAGTCGGGATCGTCCGCGTAGCTTTCTTCGGGGCCATGACCGGCGAGCGGATCGACTTCGCCAGCGAAACTGTCATCTGCTTCAGCGACAGGCTCGGGCACAGGATCAGACACCGGCTCGGCAGCCGGCGTTGGGGCCGGTTCCGGCTCGGTCACGGGTTGCGCAACGGAATCGGGCTTGTCGTCGCTGCGCCAATGGCTGATCGACGGTGCGGCCTGTGGGTCGGGCGCTGCAGTTTCTGGTTCGCTTTCAACCACCGGCGGAGGCGCGGCTGGCGTCGGCGGCGGAGGCGGTGGCGGTGCTGGCGGCGACGGAGCAGGCTCCGGCTCTGCCGTTTCGGTCAGATCGAGCGGCTTGGGCGCTTGAAACCAGTTATGTTTGCACTTGGCACAGCGCACCGTGCGGCCGTCAACGCCAATGGCGTTCTCGGGCACGACATAACGGGTCGAACATTCGGGACACGAAATGATCATCGCCAGATCGGCATGAATCAGCATCGGGCCGCGCACAAGGGCAAGGGGAGCGCAAGGCGGCGAAATGGCAGCTTTTTCCACATTGATGCGCCCAAAATCGGGTTTCCGGCGCTCCCAATGCCACCTAGGGGTTAACCAAAGAACGGGGACAGCGCGATGATACCGCGTTGTGGAGGCTTCCCCCGCCTCATGCGCGCTGATAAACGCGCGCAATGACCGACCGGCCGGCCGAAATCGTGAAATTCGACAATGTCGGCCTGCGCTACGGCACCGATCCAGAGGTGCTGAGCGACCTGTCGTTTACCCTGTTTCCGGGCAGTTTCTACTTCCTCACCGGCGCCAGCGGCGCGGGCAAGACCAGCCTGCTGAAGATGCTTTATCTTGCCCAGCGCCCATCGCGCGGGTCGATCCGCATGTTCGGCAAGGACATGATCACGCTTCCGCGCCAACGTCTGCCGGACTTCCGGCGGCGGCTCGGTGTGGTGTTCCAGAACTTCCGCCTCGTCTCGCACCTATCCGCTTTCGACAATGTCGCGCTGCCGCTGCGGCTTGCGGGCACGAACGAGGCGAAGGTGGTGAAGGCCGTGTCGGACCTGCTCGAATGGGTGGGGCTGTCGCACCGCGCGCAGGCAATTCCGGCGACCATGTCGGGCGGCGAGCAACAGCGTGTAGCCATCGCCCGCGCGGTGGTAGCCCGCCCGCAAATGCTGATCGCCGACGAACCGACCGGTAACGTCGATCCCGAAATGGCGTTGAAGCTGCTGCGGCTGTTCGAAGCGCTGAACAACCGCGTGGGGACGACCGTCGTGGTCGCCACCCACGATGTGCACCTTCTGAAGAAAGTGCCCGATTCGCTGATCATGCGGCTCAACAAGGGCCGCCTGTCCGACCCAACCGGCGCACTGCGTTATCCGCCGCAGGCTTCGCGTGGCGCGGGTAAGGGGAGCCGCGCGTGAGCACGCCTCCCACCCTCGAAGACCGCGAAGTCGCTGCGGTGGCGATGAAAGGCTCGATGTCCTCGCGCCTGCTGCCGCAAACGCGGTTCGGCGGTCCGATCCCCTGGGTGATCGCAATCCTGATCGCGCTGGTGGTGATCGCCGCAGCGGGCGGTCTGTCGCTGCGCAACCTTGCCGAGAACGCCCGCGCCGATCTCTCCGATGCGGTGACGGTCCAGATTGCCGAGGCTGATGCCGAGGCGCGTACGGCACAGACGCAGGCCGCAGCCGATGCCTTGGGCAATTCCTCGCTGGTGACGTCGGTGCGGATCGTCCCGGAGGATGAACTCGAAGCGCTGCTCGAACCGTGGCTGGGGGCAGCGGCCGCATCGGAAGATGTCCCGATCCCCGCGCTGATCGACGTCGAATTAAACCGCCGCGCCAGTGCGCAGGAAATCGCGCAATTGCAGAGCGTGCTCGATACAGCGCTCGCGCCTCTCGCTGGAGAGGCGCGGATCGATGCGCAGTCGGACTGGTTGCGCCCGGTTTATAACGCGCTGGCCGCGCTGCAATATCTCGCTCTCGCGCTGATCGCGCTGGTCGGATTTGCAACGGCTGCGGCGGTATGGCTTGCGGCGAGAACTGCTTTCTCGAACCATCGCGAAACGGTTGAGATCATCCACCTGCTCGGCGGAACCGACGCGCAAGTGACCAGGATATTCCAGCGCTCGGTTTTGCGCGATGCCGTATTCGGGGCTGTGATCGGGCTGGTGCTCGGCCTCGCGGCGGTGTGGTTGCTGGGCCGCCAGTTCGCCGCGCTCGACAGCGGGATGATCGGCGGCGGCGGGCTCGACTGGAACGATTGGCTGGTGATCGCGGCAATTCCCGTGGGCGGCGTTTTGCTTGCGCTCATCACCGGGCGCATAACAATCGGTTTTGCATTAAAATCGATGCTGTAGAACACTACATGAAGATCATGACCGCCGTCCGTTCCGTTGTTGCTGCCATCGTGCTCGTCTGGGCACTGGGCTTTCTTGCGTTTGCGGTCAGCCTGCCGCAGCCCGCCGATCGCGTGACTACCGACGCGGTGATCGTGCCCACGGGCGGGCCGGGCCGGATTGCGCAAGGTCTCGACGTGCTGGACGAAGGACTCGCGGCAAAGATGCTGGTGACGGGCGTCGACCCCGAAGTCACACCTCAGGAATTCGCCGCCCAGTTCGAAGTCGATGAAGCGCTGCTCGATTGCTGCATCACCTTGGGGTTCAGCGCCGTCGATACGCGCAGCAACGCCACCGAAACCGCCGAATGGGTGGAAGAGAACGGGGTCACATCGCTGCGGCTGGTCACGACAGACTGGCACATGCGCCGCGCGGCGGGCGAACTGGCACGCACGCTACCCGACTCGGTCGAAGTGGTGCGCGATGCCGTTCCCTCACAGCCAAGCCTTGCCAGCCTGTTCCTTGAGTATCACAAGCTGATTGCCAGCTTTTTCGCAGGCCTGTTTGGATATTGAGAAACTGAGTCGCACCCTTGCCATTTCTTCGCAGCCTTTTGTTCTATCCCGTTTTCTACGGGATCAGTGCGCTGCTGGTGGTGGCTTCGCTGCTCGCAATACCGCTGGGCCGTCCGGCGCTCAAACGAGTCGTGGCGCGCTGGGGGGCTTGGCACCATTGGTGTGTGACGAGGATCCTCGGCATCAACATCGTGCAGGAAGGCGTCATCCCTGACGAGCCGGTGCTGATCGCGATCAAGCACGAAAGTTTCTTCGAGGCGATCGACCTGTCGCGGCTGCTTTCCTTTCCCACCGTCTTTGCCAAGCGCGAGCTGTTCATGATCCCCGGCTGGGGGACCTCTGCGCGCATCTACGGCCTGATCCCCGTTGCCCGTGACAAGGGCGCGCGGGCGTTGCGCCAGATGATTGCCACGGCGAAGCTGCGCGTGGACGAGGGGCGCCCGCTTGTGATCTTTCCCGAAGGCACACGCGTGCCGCATGGCGAGGAAGCACCGCTGCAATCGGGCTTTGCCGGTATTTACAAGCTGCTGGGCCTGCCGGTGGTTCCGGTCGCGGTAAACAGCGGGCCGTACTACCACCGCATCATCAAACAGCCGGGCACGATCATCTATCGGGTGGGCGAGACGATACCCGCCGGATTGCCGCGTGCCGAGATGGAGCGGCAGGGGCACCGCGCGATCAATGTGCTCAATGATGCCGAAACTATGCCCGAAGGACTGACCGCTTAAGCGTTGTCGCCATGATCCTTGCGGCCGAAGTCGGGGCGACCGTCGTCCTGACCCTCGGCGATCACCTGACGCCGGATGGCGCGCGTGCGGCTGAAGAGCTCGTGCAAAGCCTCGCCGTCGCCTGACCGGATCGCCCGCTGCATCGCGGTGAGGTCTTCGGTGAAGCGCCCCAGCATTTCGAGCACAGCGCCCTTGTTGTTGAGGAACACGTCGCGCCACATCACAGGGTCCGATGCGGCGATGCGCGTGAAGTCGCGAAAGCCGCCTGCCGAATATTTGATGACTTCGCTGCGGGTCACTTCCTCAAGGTCGCTTGCTGTACCGACTATGGTGAAGGCGATGAGGTGCGGAATGTGGCTGGTCACGGCAAGCACGAGGTCGTGGTGCTCGGCATCCATGATCTCGACCGTCGCGCCGAGCTGTGTCCAGAAGGCGGAAAGAGCATCGAGCGCCGCCTGATCGACCCCGTCAGGCGGAGTGATGATGCACCAGCGATTGGTGAACAGCGAGGCAAAGCCTGCTTCCGGCCCGCTCTGCTCGGTGCCCGCAACGGGGTGGGCGGGAATGATCGTATGGTCGGGCAGCGCACGGGCAAGCGCTTGGGCGACGCTTTCCTTCGATGATCCGACATCGGAAATGATCGCATGGGGCGCAAGGTCATCGGCAATGTCGCGCGCAGCCTCCTCCATCGCGCCAACGGGGACGCAGAGGATGACGAGGTCCGCCCCGGCGACCGCTTCGGTAGCGGTGTCGCACACGGTGCCGACCAGTCCGCGCTTCTGAGCCGCCTTGCGTACATCGGCATCGCGGTCATATCCGCGCGTCGTGACAGCGGGGGCATGTTCCCTGACCGCCAGCCCGATCGATCCGCCAAGCAAGCCAAGGCCGATGATGGCTACATTGGCGATGCTCATGCCGTTTCCCCGCACAATTCGCGCAGCGTCGCGGTGATGCGGTCCATGTCCGCGCTTTTGCCGATGGTAATGCGCAGCGCGTCACCCAGTCCCTGCGAAGGAAGGTGCCGCACGGCGTATCCCGCTTCGGCAATCGCGGCGAGTGCGGCTTCGGCTTTCAGATCCCCTTCGAAGCGGACCAGAACGAAGTTGGCCTCGCTCGGCACGGCGCTCAGCCCGTGATTGCCGAGCGCGCTGATCGCTTCGACAAAGCGGGCGCGTTCTGCGGCATTGTGGGTGCGACTATCGATCACGAACTGCTCGTCGCCAAGCGCCGCCAAGGCGGCTTTCTGGCCGCTTACAGTGACGTTGAACGGCCCTCTGATACGATTGAGGACGTCGACAATTTCAGGTGCGCCGGTCGCCCAGCCCACGCGCTCGGCAGCAAGACCGTGGATCTTCGAGAAGGTCCGCGTCACCAGCACGTTGTCGGCTCCGGCGGCGAGATCGAAGCCGATCCTCTGGAAGGCGGGATCGCAATATTCGACATAGGCTTCGTCAATCACCAACAGCACATCGTCCGGCAGCCCCTTGTGCAGCCGCACGACCTCTTCTGGCGGCAGCCATGTGCCGGTGGGATTGTTGGGATTGGCGAGGAACACCACTCGCGTCCGCTCGGTCACGGCGGCGAGCATGGCATCGACATCGGCGGCGAAGTCCTTGTCCGCGACCTCAACCGGAGTCGCGCCGCAGCGCCTTGCGGCAATATCGTACACCGCAAAGGAGCGCGCCGAGAACAGCACTTCGTCGCCCGCGCCAGCAAAACCCTGCGCTGCCAGATTGAGCAATTCGTCCGAACCCGTCCCGCACACGATCCGGTCGGCATCAAGACCGTGGTGCTTGGCCAGCGCCGCCCGCAGCGCCTTGGCGTCGGGATCGGGGTAGCCGGCGGCCTGCCCGCGTGCCTCTTCAAGCGCTGCCAAAGCCGCCGCGCTGGTGCCGAGCGGGTTCTCGTTTGCGGACAGCTTGACGAGCGGACGCCCGTCGCTCGACGAGGACTTGCCCGGCACATAGGCGTGAATGCCGAGGATGTAGGGTTTGGGTTGCGGTTTCATCGAGGTGCCGCTTGAAAGAAAAACAGCCCTTCGACAAGCTTATGGCAAGCCGTTAAGGGGAGTTTTTTGCAATCCGCGCGTGCCGAGCCGGCCTTGGCCCGCGCAAATTCTCTGGTTTGGCCCCTCGCGTGTCGCACACTTCCTCCACCTATGCGCTTCCCGATCCGCTGCCGCTCGACAGCGGGCAGGAACTGACGGATGCCGTAGTCGCGTATCAGACTTACGGCACGCTCAACGCCGACAAGTCGAATGCAATCCTGATCTGCCACGCGCTGACCGGCGACCAATATGTTGCGAGCGATCACCCGATCACCGGCAAGCCCGGCTGGTGGGAACGGATGGTTGGCCCGAGCAAACCGATCGACACCGATCGCTATCATATCATATGCGCCAATGTGATCGGCAGCTGCATGGGGTCGAGCGGTCCGGCGAGCATCGCCGCGGATGGCGAGCCCTATGCCATGCGGTTCCCCGTCATCACGATCCGCGACATGGTCCGCGGCCTCGTGGCATTGCTAGACGGGCTGGGGATTGAACAATTGCATGCTGTCGTCGGCGGTTCGATGGGCGGGATGCAGGCTTTGAGCCTTGCCGCCAACTGGCCCGAGCGTGCAGCGCGGGTGTTGGTGATCGCCTCGACCGCGCGCCACTCGGCGCAAAACATCGCCTTCCACGAAGTCGGACGCCAAGCGATAATGGCCGACCCCGCATGGGCAGACGGCGATTATTATGGGGCCGACACGCGGCCCGACAACGGGCTCGCGGTGGCACGAATGGCCGCGCATATCACCTACCTGTCCGAAGAGGGCCTGACCGAGAAATTCGGGCGGCGCTTGCAGGATCGCGACGCAAAAAGCTTCGGCTTCGACGCTGATTTTCAGGTGGAGTCTTATCTGCGCTATCAGGGCAGCGGCTTCACCCAGCGCTTCGACGCCAATTCCTACCTCTATATCACCCGCGCGATGGACTATTTCGACCTTGCCGAAGAGCATGGTGGTAAGCTGGGCGATGCATTCGCCGGCACGTCTGCGCGGTTCTGCATTGTCAGCTTCGATACCGACTGGCTCTATCCCACTGCCGAAAGCCGCCATGTAGTCCATGCGCTCAACGCCTCGGGAGCGAAGGTGAGCTTCGTCGAGCTCAGCGCGCCCAATGGCCACGACAGCTTCCTGCTCGCACACGAACAGCTCGATCGCGTGGTGAAGGGGTTTGTCGAATGAGCCTGCTTACCGAACTGAGGCCCGATCTCGCGGCTATTGCCAAGCATGTGAAGCCGGGCAGCCGCGTGCTCGACATCGGCTGCGGCGACGGCGGCCTGATGGCGGCAATCGAGTCGGAGAAGGATTGCGATGCGCGCGGGCTGGAGCTTGATCCGGCGCAGGTCGCACTCTGCGTGGCGCGCGGCCTGTCGGTGGTGCAGGGCGATGCCAACACCGACTTGGCCGACTATCCCGACAAGGCGTTCGACTACGCGATCCTCAGCCAGACCTTGCAGACCGCCACGCGGCCCGATCTGATGCTCGACGAATTGTTGCGGGTGGGGGCCAAGGCCTTCGTTTCCTTCCCCAACTTCGCGCATTGGCGCACGCGCACGGCGCTGATGATGGGTGGACGGATGCCGGTGACGCGGGCGCTGCCGGTGACATGGTACGAGACCCAGAATATTCACCACGTCACTATCGAGGATTTCCGCGATCTCGCCAAAGCCAAGGGCGCGATGATCGAAGGATCGTGGTTCTTCGCGAATGAGCGCGCCATCGGCCCCGTGGGAGCCAATTGGCGCGCTGAATTCGCTGTATTCGAGCTAAGCCGCTAGTTTTGCGGTTGGAGGGCTCACGAATGTGAGCCCCCGCAATTATGCCCGGTTGATGCCGCAGACCTTGTGGCCGTCGGGATCGGTAAAGTAGCACAGGTTCATCGTGCCCATATTGCCGACGCGCGGGCCCGGCGGGTCTTCGATGCTCTTGCCGCCGTTAGCGACCGCGACATCGTGCAGCTCCTTGACCTGTTCGAGGCTGTCACACTTGAAGCCGAGCGTGAAGCCGTTCGAGGGAGTCACTGGCTCGCCATTGATCGGCTCGCTGATCGAGAAGGTGCTGCCGTTGTGGATGTAGAACAGGCGCTTCTGGCCGGTGTCGTTGACGTGCTCCATCGGCTCGCCTGCGCCCAGAACGCCAAGAACTTTGGTGTAGAATGCCTTCGAACGTTCGATATCGTTCGAACCGATCATGATGTGATTGAGCATTGTGCGTGATCTCCTCTCTCTTAGGTTGCAACTTGCTACTGGTGACGTAGGGCGCGCGCCGCATGGCTACAAGCGGTTTGTCGCGCCTGCTTCAAACAGCCGTAGCCACGCGTTCATCCGCGCCGCTATAAGAGGCGGCATGACCATGCCATTGCTCACCGCACTCGTGGCGCCGCTTGCCTTGCAGGCAGCTGCCGCCAATCCCCCTGCCAAGCTCGAAAGCTTCGCCGATCTGCCGATCACCGCATCGACGGCGCCGCGCTGCGGCATCGCCTTTGCGATGGTCGAGGGCTGGCAAAGTGCCGGCGATCCGCGCGGTGCTGCATGGCCCGATATTGCAAGCACCGGCGGGCGCGAATTTTTCGTGGTCGCAATGGCGCGCCTGATCGATTCGCACGGCCTTGAACGCGAGGATGTAAGCCGGCTGGTCTCGGCAGAGGTTGCCAAGCACGAAGCCGACAATGGCGAAGCGGTAGCGGCGATGATGCCAGCCTGCCTCGCGCTGCTGGAGACTTCGGGCATTCAGGGCGAATGAAGCTGTTCGCACCGCTGCGCATTCAGTGGATTTCCCCTGTTGTTTGAGGCATGAGGGACTCCACGATGTGGCAACTCTATCAATTTCCCCTGTGTCCGTTCTCGCGCAAGATCAGGCTTCTGATGGGGGAGAAGAACGTCGCCTACGAATTGGTCCGCGAAGACCCGTGGGCTCCGTCCGATATGTTCGCCAACCTCAACGCCGCGCAGCGCACGCCTGTGCTGGTGAACGAGGAGAAGAAGATCGTCCTCGCCGATAGCCGCGCTATCGCCGAATATCTCGAAGAGACGGTCGATAAATCGCCCATGATCAACGGCACTGCCGCCGGGCGGGTCGAGATACGGCGTCTGGTCGCGCTGTTCGACGAGAACTTCTACAACGATGTTACTGGCCCTCTGCTGCTGGAGCGGATGAAGAAGCGGATCATCTACAAGCAGCCGCCCGACAGCCGCGCCTTGCGCGAGGCGATGAAGATGGCGCACGGGCACCTCGATTACATCGACTGGCTGATCGACAACCGCCCGTGGCTGGCCGGCGCGACGATGAGCATGGCCGACCTAGCCGCCGCCGCGCAGATCAGCGTTGCCGACTACCTCGGAGGGATCGACTGGAAGGGGCACGAACAGGCGCGCGGCTGGTATGCGGTGTTCAAGAGTCGCCCGAGCTTCCGCCCGCTGCTGTCCGAACGCATGGATGTGATCAAGCCGCCTGCGCATTACGCGCTGGTCGACGGCTAACTTGGATGCGGGGAGATGGCACCCCATATCGGCTCCAACGGAGAATGATATGACCGACGACCCCAAGACACTGACCGAAGCCGAATGGCGCGAACGCCTGTCCGCCGAGCAGTTCCATGTGCTGCGCGAAGCCGGAACCGAACGCGCTTTCACCGGCAAATACGACAAGTTCTACGAAGAAGGCGAATATGTCTGCGCGGGCTGCGGCACGCGGCTGTTTATCAGCGCGGCGAAGTACAATTCGGGCTGCGGCTGGCCGGCTTTCACCAAGCCTGCCGATGAGGATGTGATCGACGAACACCGCGACACTTCCTTCGGCATGATCCGCACCGAAGTGACCTGCGGCAATTGCGGCGGGCATTTGGGGCATGTCTTTCCCGACGGCCCTCCGCAAGAAGGCGGCCTGCGTTACTGCATCAATTCGGCTGCGCTCGAATTCGCACCCGAGAGCGAGTGAACCGGCGCTTGCCCGCAGCTATCCACCGGCTCATGGGGATGAAGCGATGTGGCTTGTTCACGCAGCGTTACAACTCGCCTATGCAAGCCCATCGCTCGTACTTCAGGGCGCAAAGCAGGTTTAGCTGATAATTGATGTCGAAGCGGGGTGACCGTCTGCAGAACAAGGGCAAGCGCGGCTCACGCCGGGCTGCTGCCGAGCGTGCTTCTTCGGAAAACAGTTCGGGCAGACGCCGCAAACGCTCGTCATCGGGCGGCGAAGGTGACAAACCCGCCTCCCCGATCTGGAAGTGGACGAAGCGGTTCGCCATCGGCGGCGTGGTTGCAGGCCTTCTGGGCGCGATCTTCCTCGCCTTCGCAGTCGGGTTTGCAGCGCGTTCGATCCCCAGCTTCTACCAGTTGAAGGCGAGCCAGACCGGGCAGACCATTCTGGTCAGAGCGCGCGACGGCAGCGAAATCGTCGAGATCGGGCCGAGCTTTGGCGAATGGCTCGAATATGACGAGATCCCCGAGAACATGACCAACGCGATGATCGCGGTCGAGGATCGGCGGTTTCACGATCACTTTGGTTTTGACCCGATCCGCCTGACCGGCGCGATTGTCGAAGGTTTTACCGGCGATGACCGCATCGGCGGCACGTCGACCATCACGCAGCAGCTGGCGCGCAACCTGTTCCTCAACACCAACCGCACTTTCGACCGCAAGGCGCGCGAGGCGGTGCTGGCCATGGCGCTCGAATGGAAGTTCTCGAAGGAGCAGATCCTCGAGCTCTACCTCAACAAGGTCTATTTCGGTGGTGGTGCCTATGGCATCGATAGCGCGAGCCGGAAGTTCTTCAGCCATGACGCGCGCGAGCTTTCGGTGGCGGAATCGGCGATTATCGCCGGATTGGTGAAAGCGCCGAGCCGTTATTCCCCCACCGCCGATGTGCAGGCCGCGGTTGACCGTGCGACGGTCGTGCTGCGACTGATGAAAGAGCAAGGCTACATCACCGCCGAACAGGCATCGGTCGATGTCGATGCGGTGCAGCTGAAGGAGCAGGCGGGGCAGAACTCGGTCCGCTACTTTACCGATTGGGCGCTGCCGCAGCTCGACCTCTTGCTGCCCGAAACCAATGCTCCGCTCGAAGTGTGGACCACGATTGATGTCGGCATGCAGCGCGCGGCAACGGCGGCAATCGATGCGAACACGCCGGGCGGCGCGCAAGGCGCGCTTGTCAGCGTCGACCGTGACGGGGCCATCCTCGCGCTGGTGGGCGGCAGGGATTATGTCGAAAGCAATTTCAACCGCGCCACAAATGCGCTGCGTCAGCCGGGTTCATCGTGGAAGCTGTTCGTCTATCTCGCCGCGCTTGAGGCGGGGTACACACCCGATGACCGCGTCGTGGATACGCCGGTAACGATTGACGGGTGGAGCCCGCGCAATTCCAACGGGCGCAATATCGGCGACACCAATCTGCGCACGGCCTTTGCCTATTCGATCAACACCGTCGCGGCGAGCCTTGGCAATGAAGTCGGCTTTGGAACGGTCGCTTCGATGGCGCGGCGTTTCGGCATAACCTCGCCGGTTTCGACGTACCCCTCGATGGTGCTGGGGGCCTCGGAAGTGCGGCTGATCGAGATGACCCGCGCCTTTGCCAGCATTTCAGCAGGCGGCCGGTCGGTCGAACCCTATGGCATCACCAAGGTTGCAACTGCCGACGGCGAAGTGATTTACGAGCGCGAGACCCCGCGCGAGACGCAGCTGGTGCCCGATTATGTGGCTGCCGGAATCACCGATCTGCTGCAAGCTGCCGTGCAGACGGGTACGGGCCGTGCAGCGCAGATCGGGCGGCCAGTGGCGGGTAAGACCGGCACGACCAGCTCGAACAAGGATGGCTGGTTCGTGGGCTTTTCTTCCGGCATCACCACGGGCGTGTGGATGGGCCGCGACGACGCCGAGCCTGTGCCCGGATTGCAGGGCGGCCGTGCACCTGCGCAGGCGTTTGCCGCCTATATGCGCTATGCGGTCAAGGATCGCCCGGTCGAGGAGTTCGATACGGAACTGAACCTGCCCGAATGGCAGCTGGAGCCCGATGACGAGGCGCTTTTTGGCGATCCCGACGATTACTACTTCATCGACGAGCAGGGCAATCTGATCGAGCCTGGGCGGCGCGATCCTTCAGAATCGCCCTTCGATGTGCAGGGCGAGCGTCCGGCTCCCGTCGAGGAACCGCCGTCCGCTGCGAGCCAGGACTTTCTGGAGCAGGCGACGGGTCAGGAGATATCGCCTCGCTCGCAGTCGCAAAGACCGCAGGCGCCAAGGGTTCAGCCCGCGCCCCAGCCAACATCATCGCCGACAAGGACACCGCAACGCAGCGGCCAACCTCCACCCGGCACGCAACGCATCAATCCGGGCTGATACGAAAACCCCCGAAGCCACATGGCTCCGGGGGTTTTTGTTTAGGCGGGTTGATGGGCGGGCGCGGGTTAACGCACCCGACCAAGCGTTAGCGCAGGCGCACCGGCACGAAGCGCGGGGGCATGCCACGGCGCTGGATGCGCAGGAGAACGGCCTCGCGGTTTTCCTGTTCGGCTGCGGTGATCTGTTCACGCAGCGCCTCGATCGTGGTCACTGCCTGATAATTGGCCGACAGAATGATGTCGCCGCGGCGCAAGCCCCGGCGGCCAGCGTCCGAATTTTGGTCGACCGCACCGATCACCAGTCCCGTGGTGCCTTCGCCAACGCCCAGCGAGCGCGCGATCTGCGGGGTCATTTCGAGCACCTGCATACCCAGCTTCTCGGCGATCATCTCGTCGGAAGCCTCCGGGTCCATCGGCTCTTCGCTCTCGGGATCGAAGGTCTGGGTCTGGCGGGCCAGTTCGGCTTCGCTCGGACGGCGACCCAGAGTGGTGTCGATCGTCATCCGGCGACCGTCGCGCACAATCTCGACCGGCACGCTTTCGCCCGGTGCGATGTTCGCAACGATGAAGGAGACGGTCTGCTCGCTCGTCACATCACTGCCATTGACCGAAACGATGACGTCGCCAGCTTTCAGGCCCGCACGACCGGCGGGGCTGTCATCGGTGACGATCTGCACCAGCTCGCCGCGATTGTGCGGCAGGCCGAGCGAGTCCGCGAGGTCGTCATTGATCGGCTCGAGGCTGACACCAAGATAGCCGCGCTCGATTTCCTGACCCTGCTTGAGCTGGGCGACGATCGGTGCGGCGATCTCTGCGGGGATGGCAAAGCCGATGCCCACACTGCCGCCCGAAGGCGAGAAGATCGCGTTGTTGATGCCGATCACATTGCCGCGCATGTCGAACAGAGGTCCGCCCGAATTGCCGCGGTTAATCGAGGCGTCGGTCTGGATATAGCGATCATAGGCGCCGCCCTGGCCGGTGTTGCGATAGACCGCCGAAACGATCCCGCTCGTCACCGTACCGCCGAGGCCGAAGGGATTGCCGATCGCGACCACCCACTCGCCGACACGGGTCTGCGAGCTGTCACCGAATTCGACGAAGGGAAACGCCTTGTCGGACTGGATCTTGAGCACCGCAAGGTCCGACTGTGCATCGGCACCCACCAGTTCGGCTTCGTACTCGGTGCCGTCGGGCATGGTGATGGTGATTTCCTCGAGCCGCGCGCGGTTGTCAGGGGAGACCACGTGATTGTTGGTCACCACATAGCCGTCGGCGCTAATGATGAAGCCCGAGCCCAGCGACTGTGCTTCGCGGCGCTGCGGTTCGTTGCTGCCGCCGCGGCGGTTGAACAATTCCGCAAAAGGGGTGCCTGCAAAGGGATTGCGACTGACCTCGACAGACTGCCGCGTGGCGATGTTGACCACCGCCGGTTGCAGCTGCTGGGTGAGGTCGGCGAAGCTGGCCGGTGCGCCTTCGATCGGCACCACCCGGTTCATCACCGTGTCGTCGTTCTGGGCAACCTGTGCCCCTGCGGGATAACCGGTCATCAGCGAAATCGCTGCGCCTCCCACCAGGAGCGCGCTCGTCAGTCCATATACGTACCGCACGTTCTTCACGTCCTTTGCTTCCTTCTTGTTTGTCCGGGCCCGCGCGTCGACTTCAACGCCGACGGAGGCGGTCCCGAGTGTTCTCCAGTACCCCGGCTCCAAAGAGGCCACGGGCGCTTAACCGCAAATGAAGGCCGCAGTAGTCGGTAGGACTATGTCGGCTCTTCGTCCGATAGACGCCCGCGATCAGGTGCTACCGCACTCCGCGGAACTGGCGCAGATATTCATTGTCGGGCGACAGGATGATCGAGCTGTCGCCGCGCTCGCCTTCGCCTTCCTGTGCCTTGCGGAAGGTTTCGTCATAGCTCTGCATGGCGCGATAGAAGTCGTAGAAATTCGGGTCCTGCCCAAAGCTCTCAGCATAAACGCGCGCTGCCTCTGCGTCGGCCTCGGCGCGGATCACGCGCGCATCGCGGGCACCGGCTGCGCGAATCGTGCGCGCTTCGCGTTCACGATCCGACTTCATCCGTTCGAAAGCGGATTCCAGCGGCCGGCCTGACGGCAGGTCGGTGCGCTTTATCTGCACGTCGATCACCTCGGCGCCGTATTGGCGCGCTTCGCGGTCGAGATTGGCACGTACATTCGCCAGTGCTGCGCCGCGTTCGGCGGTCAGCATTTGCTGGAAGGTGCGGCGACCCAGTTCCTGACGCAGCGCCGAGTTGAGGATCGGCTCGAGCGCGGTGCGCACACCGTCAGTCGTGCGCGCGCGTTCGATCATGCGCTGCGGATTGACGATGCGGAAACGCGCATAGGCGTTGACCATCAGGCGCTGCTGATCGTTCGACAGCACTTCCTCGTCTTCCAGCTCCAGATCGAGCAAGCGCTTGTCGATCCGCTGGATCGTGTCGATAATCGGGATGCGGAAATAGACGCCCGCCGGATAGTCGCTGCCCGGACGGTTGGCATAGTAGACCGGCTCACCCGTGCGGATGACGACGACCTGCTCTTCTTCATTGACGACATAGGCGCTCATGAAAAAGCCGATCACCACGACCACAAGGCCGATGATCGCGAAGCGGTAATTGTTCCAGAGGTTTTCCATTACTGGCCTCCCTGACGCGAGGAATTGGCTTCGACCGTAATCTGCGGCGGCTGCGCAGTGGCGCGGCGGCGGATTTCGGGAAGCGGCAGATAGGGGGTCACACCCTCGGTCTCGATGATGGTCTTGTCGGTTTGCGAGAGCACGCGCTCCATCGTCTCGTAATAGAGACGCTGGCGGGTCACGCCGGGGGCGAGGCGGTATTGCTCGTAAACCTTGTCGAACGCCTCGGCCTCACCTTCGGCGCGGGCGAGCGTCTGCTGGGCATAGCCGCGGGCCTGGTTGCGGGCCTGGTCTGCGTTCTGTTCGGCGACCGACACATCGCGGAAAGCATCGACCACCGATTCGGGCGGGTCGGCTTTCTCGATCTGGACACCGACGACCTGAATACCGGCGCGATAACCATTAAGCGTGGCCTGCATGCGCTCGCGCACCGCAAGTTCGATCTCCGCGCGGCCTTGACCGGTGAATGTTTCGTCGAGCGTCTTTTCCGCCACCGACGCGCGCATCGCGGCTTCGGCAACTTCGTTCACCGTCTCTTCGGGTTCGGCGAGCTGGAACTTGAAGTCGCGCAGATCGTTGATCCGCCAGCGCACGATGTAGCTGAGATCGACGAGGTTCTGGTCGCCCGTCAGGATCAGCTTTTCGTTGGAACCTTCGGGAATGCTGACTGCGCGCACGCGTTCCACATCTTCGATATCGACCGTTTCGATCGGCCACGGAGCTGTAAGCTGCAGGCCGGAATCAAGCGTGCGGCTGTAGCTGCCGAGTGTTTTGACGACGGCTTGTTCGCCCGGCTGGATCAGATGCGCGCTCGACAGGATCAGCCAAAGCGCGGCGATCCCGCCGAGGATGATCGGCAGCCAGCTGCCTCCGCCCGGGCGTTCGGGCACGCGGAAGCCTCCGCCTCCGCCGCCACCTGCACGGCGGGGACCTTCAGGGCCGCGGTTCTTGAAGATGTCTTCGATGCTGGCCGAACGGCGACCGCCTGGCTTGCTGCCGGGCTTCTTGCCGCCACTGCCTCCGCCCGGGAGCCAGGGATTGCGCGGACCGTCGGAATTGCCGCCCGACGGCGTGTCGCCACCGCCTGGCCCGTCTCCCGAACCGTCTCCATCGCCGGAGTCGCCGCCATTGCCTTTACCGGGGCTTCCCCAGGGATTCTTCCCTGCCATTGCAAGCCCCCATCCATTTCGAAAACCGTCAAACATTCTCATGTCTTCCTTATAGGAATGGAAAATGCGGAAAAACAGGGGTTGGCGAGCGGAATTTGATGCTAGAGGCACAGCGGCATGACCAACCCCGAAGATTCACCTAGAAACCCTGCCGAAGACGAAGCCCGCCTGCGCGGCGCTTTGCCGATAGAAATTCACGGGCGGCTGCGCTCCGCGCGGATTGTCGAACGGCGCGCCGTTGTCGTCGCCGAAGCGGGCGATCTGGGCGCAAAGGCGCGCCAAGAACTCGAAACGCTGATCGAAGCCGCGCTGATCGAACTGGCCGATGTGGATGAAGTCCGCGTCGCTTTAATCGCGGATCGCCGCCGCCGGATGATCATCGCGGTCGGATCGGGCAAGGGCGGCGTCGGCAAGTCGACGCTCACCACCAATCTCGCTGTCGCGCTGGCAAAGCTGGGGCGCAAGGTCGGGGTGATCGACGGCGACATCTACGGCCCGTCGCAGCCCCGCCTGCTCGCAACCGAGCGCGAAAAGCCGATGACGCAGGGCGACAAGCTCGTTCCGGTTGAAAGCCCGCACGGCGTGAAAGTCTTGTCGATGGGGCATGTCGTGCCGCCCGGCAAAGCGCTGGCTTGGCGCGGACCGATGGCTGGCAAGGCTTTGGGGCAGCTGGTGGATGCGGCTTGGGACGATACCGAACTGCTGCTGATCGACCTGCCGCCGGGCACAGGCGATGTGCAGATTTCGATGATGCAGGATTCGAAGCCCGATGGCGCTGTGCTCGTCTCGACGCCGCAGGACCTCGCGCTGATGGATGCTGCGCGCGCCGGGCAATTGTTCGAGGATGGCGAAATTCCGATCATCGGGCTGGTCGAGAATATGGCAGGCTATGCCTGTCCGCATTGCGGTGAAATTTCCGATCCCTTTGGACAGGGCGGGGTCGAGAAATTCGCCACCGCGCTGGAGATTCCCTTCCTTGGCCGCATTCCCTTGCGGATGGAAACGCGGTTGGCCGGTGACGCCGGGACGCCGCCTGCGCTGGGCGATGACGAAGGCGCGGCGCCTTTTGTGGCGATTGCCGAAAAGCTTGATCGCTGGCTGAAGAACGGGGCGATCTGAAGCGATGCAGGTCACGCGGCGAGGATTGATGACAGGCGCTGCCGTGGGCGGCGGGTTGCTGGTCGCTTGGTGGTTCCTGCCGCGCAATTATCGCAATCCGCTCGAGCCTGCGAACGGCGAGCACCTGTTCGGCGCATGGATCAAGATTGCCGAGGATGGCGTCGTTTCGGTCGCTGTTCCGCAGCTCGAAATGGGGCAGGGCATCACCACGCTTCTGCCGCAGATCGTCGCGCAAGAAATGGGCGCGGATTGGCGGCAGGTCGCGGTCGAGCCTGCGCCGGTTGCGGCTGCCTATCCCAATATTCCGCTGGCCAAACGCTGGATCGAACTGTGGGAGCCGCTCGCCGATGGTCTGTCCGAAGATATCGACGATAGCCTCGCCGAGCGGTTCGCCCGCGACCGCCGCTTCACGGCGACCGCCGACGGGACATCGCTTGCCGCCTATGAAGCGCCCGCCCGCGAAGCTGCAGCGGCCGCACGCGCGATGCTG
>PALE01000039.1 GCA_002706445.1 Erythrobacteraceae bacterium | reverse complement strand
GTCTCGCCGGTGAAAGTGATCGCGTCGACGCCCTGATGCTCGGTCAGGAACTGGCCCGCGGAGTCCGGGCCGAAGCCGTGCACGACATTGTACACGCCCTTGGGCACGCCGACTTCGTTCATCACCTCGCCGAGCAGGGTCGCGGTGCCGGGTGTTTCCTCGGAAGGTTTCACCACAACAGTATTGCCGCAGGCCAGCGCCGGAGCGACCTTCCACGTCATCAGAAGGAAAGGCGCGTTCCACGGGCTAATCACGCCGATCACGCCCTTGGGCTTGCGAATTGCGTAGTTGAGCGCACCGGCCCCGTCAGGGGTAGGTGTCTGGAAACTCTCGGTCGCGACCGATTTCACAAGGTCGGCAAAAGACTTGAAGTTGGCAGCACCGCGCGGAACGAAAGCGTGCTGCATCATCGAACGCGGCTGGCCGGTATCCGCCATTTCGGCTTCGACGAAATCATCGAAACGGCGGGTGATACCATCGGCAATCGCTCGCAACATGTCGGAGCGATCTTCGACCGAGATGGTCTTCCACGGGCCATTCAGCGCATCGCGCGCTGCGGCGACCGCTGAGGCAACTTCATCGCGGCCGGCCTCGCAAACCGAGCCGACCACCGCGCCATCGTAAGGGCGGCGCTTTTCAAAGCTGCGCCTGCTCTCGCTTGAGACAAACTCGCCATTGATGAAGTGCAGGAATGTCTTTGTGCCAGCCGATGTCGTAGCCAGCACTGCACTCGAATCGCCCATCTTTGCCTCTCTCCTATCCACGTGCGGTATTGCTGATGCAGCATGCCGTGGTTGAGAGGGAGGTTATTGCGCTTGACCTACACCGTCCAATATAGATTATAGCGCCTCGCCATACGGAAAAGGTATCAATGAGCGCTGCACAACAGGTCGGAATCCGTCAATTGCGCTATTTCGTGGCGGTGATGCAGCACGGCAGCTTCCGCGCAGCTGCCGATGCCGTCCATATCTCGCAGCCGCCTCTCACGCGGCAGGTCCAGCAGCTCGAAGAAGTCATTGGAGTCAGACTGTTAGAGCGCGGTGCCCGCGGTGTAACTGCGACGCCTGCGGGGCAGGCTTTCTTCGAGGATGCGACCAATATCCTGCAGCTGATCGACAGCGCCGCAACACGCGCACGGCGAACCGGCATGGGCCAATTGGGCAGGCTCGACGTCGGAGTGTTCGGCTCAACCGTGCTCAACACCATCCCGCGCATCATGAAAGCGTTCCGCGAACTCTACCCCGAGGTCGAGGTAGTGCTGCACAATATGGATCGCGAAACGCAGGTCAGAGCGCTGCGCGACCGCCGGATTGCCATAGGCATCAACCGCTTCTTCGATGACGAGCCGGGCCTGCATTGCGAGGCGCTTTATTCCGAACGCCTTTTCGCCGTTTTCCCAGCGAACCACCGGCTGGCGGAACGTCACACTATGCGGTTCCGCGATCTCGCGAACGAACCGCTGATCATGTATCCGCGCGTCTCGCGACCGACCGGCTTCACCTATGAATTGATGAAGATATTCCACGACCGCGGGATCAATCCGAACATCGTCCAGCAAGTCGACGGGGTGGTGACCGCCGTCGCGCTGGTTTCAAGCGGCATCGGAACCTCGTTCGCGGTCGACTCCGCCCGGACCTTGCAATTGCCCGGAATTCGCTACGTTCCTTTTGATCCGACCGAGAACGTCCGCTTCGAACTCTCGATCATCTGGCGCGAGGAAGACGACAGCGCGCTGACCCGCTCCTTCCTGCAAGTCGCACGCGACTGCGACAAGGGCATTCTGGAGCCGACCTAAGCCTTAAGTCGCTGCGCGTGCCAAGCGATGTGATCGGCCATGAAGGTCGAGATGAAGAAATAGGAATGGTCATAGCCTTCCTGCATACGAATCTCGGCTTCGATACTCTTCGCTGCACAGACTTCAGTCAGGCGATGGGTTTGCAGCTGCTCTTCGAGGAAGTTGTCGGCTGTTCCCTGATCGACCAGCATCGGGGGAGCTTTCGCCCCATCCTCGATCAGCGCCACCGCATCATATTCGCGCCATGCCGCGCGATCATCGCCGAGATAGCGACCCAGTGCCTTCTCGCCCCACGGAACCTGCGCCGGAGCCACGATGGGTGAAAACGCGCTGACAGAGCGGAAGCCCTCGGGATTGCGCAGAGCGATGGTGAGCGCGCCATGGCCACCCATCGAATGGCCCGTGATCGACTGGCGCGCAGTATCGACAGGGAAATTCGCAGCGATCAGCGCCGGAAGCTCGTCTTCGATATAGCTGCGCATCCGGTAGTTTTTCGCCCAGGGTTCCTGCGTCGCATCGACATAGAACCCCGCACCCTTGCCGAAGTCATATTCGTCGGCCGCATCAGGCACGTCATCGCCGCGCGGAGACGTGTCGGGCGCGACGAAGATGATACCGTGTTCGGCACAAGCCCCGCGGTATTCGCCCTTTTCCATGACATTGGCATGGGTGCAGGTGAGGCCCGAAAGATAGGTAAGCACCGGCAGCTTCGTCCCCGGTGCATGGTCGGGGACGAAGACCGCGAAGGTCATTTCGGTGCCGGTCGCGCTGGAGGTATGCTTGTATACTCCCTGCGTCCCGCCATGGCTGCGTGTCTGGGAGACGGTCTCCATCAAAACACCACGACGCTGCGGATGCTCTCGCCCGCATGCATCAGGTCGAAACCCTTGTTGATCTCCTCAAGGGTAAGCTGGTGCGTGATCATCGGGTCGATCGCGATCTTGCCGTTCATGTACCAATCGACGATCTTGGGCACATCGGTGCGGCCCTTGGCCCCGCCGAAAGCCGTGCCGCGCCAGTTGCGTCCGGTCACGAGCTGGAACGGGCGCGTCGCGATTTCCTTGCCCGCTTCGGCGACGCCGATGATGATCGATGTGCCCCACCCCTTGTGACAGCATTCGAGCGCCTGCCGCATCACATCGGTGTTGCCGGTGCAGTCGAAGCTGTAATCCGCGCCGCCATCGAGCAGCTCGACGAGGTGTTCGACGACATTGCCGGTTTCCTTGGGGTTCACGAAGTCGGTCATGCCGAACTTCTCGCCCCATTCCTTCTTGGAATTGTTGATGTCGACGCCGACGATCCGGTCAGCCCCCGCCATCTTCGCGCCCTGAATGACGTTGAGGCCAATGCCGCCCAGACCGAACACGACGACATTGTCGCCCGGCTGCACCTTCGCGGTGTTCACCACCGCACCCACACCCGTCGTCACGCCGCAGCCGACGTAGCAGGAGGTTTCAAACGGCGCGTCGGTGCGGATCTTGGCGACCGCGATTTCAGGCAGGACGATGAAGTTCGAAAAGGTCGAACAGCCCATATAGTGATAGATCGTCTGTCCCTTGTAGCTCATCCGCGAAGTGCCGTCGGGCATCAGGCCCTGACCTTGCGTGGAGCGGATCGCGCTGCACAGATTGGTCTTGCCCGACAGGCACATTTTGCACTGGCGACATTCGGGCGTGTAGAGCGGGATGACGTGATCGTCGGGCGCAACCGAAGTCACACCGGGGCCGACTTCGCGCACGATCCCTGCGCCTTCATGGCCGAGCACGCTCGGGAAGATCCCCTCGCTGTCCAGCCCGTCGAGTGTATAGGCATCGGTGTGGCAGATGCCCGTGGCCATGATCTCGACCAGCACCTCGCCCGCCTTGGGGCCTTCAAGGTCAAGCTCGACGATCTCGAGCGGCTTCTTGGCTTCAAATGCGACAGCGGCACGGGTCTTCATGGGATCACTCCTGAATTTGTTTGCCGCTCTTTATCATTGATACCCAAGGGTGATAAATAGGACCAATTGAAATAGTCTATCCCTGCACAGGGACAAAAGGAGCGTCGCATGATCGGTGGCTGGGATGGGATTGAGGAATTCGTCGCCGTGGCCCGCGCGGGCAGTTTTACCGGCGGCGCAAAGGCCTTTGGCGCATCGACCACCCATATGAGCCGCGCGATTGCAAGGCTCGAGGCGCGGCTCGGCGCGCAATTGCTGATCCGCACGACACGCTCGCAGCACCTCACCGACACGGGCCGCATATTTCTCGAACAGAGCCAGCGCCTGATCGACGACCGCGAGGAGTCCATCGCCGCGATCAGCGCAGTCGGGGAGCCGCGCGGCTCGCTGCGGCTAACGTGTTCCTACACTCTGGGCGAGAAATTCGTCGCACCGATTGTCCGCGAATTTGCGCAGAACCACCCCGCCCTGACGGTGACGATCGAACTCGACAATTCGATCGTCGACATCGTCCATCGCGGCGTCGACCTCGCCATTCGCACTGGACACCTCGAAGACTCGCGCCTGATCGCCACCCGCATTGCCGAGCGCGAGTTGATCACCGTTGCAAGCCGCCACTACCTATCAGAACGCGGCGTGCCGCAGCAGATTGCCGATCTGGGCGCGCATGATTGTCTTGTCGGTTCGGTTTCCCAATGGCGTTTTGCCGAAGGCCGGTCGTTCGAACCGGAAGGACGGTGGCGCTGCAACAGCGGCGTGGCGGTGCTGGAGGCGTGCCTTGCGGGTCTGGGCATCTGCCAGCTACCCGCCTTCTATCTGCACGAGCATCTGAAAGCAGGGAGGCTGGAGGAGGTTCTTCCGCAGGAGAAGCCCGACAACGAACCGATCTGGGCGATCTATCCCACGCAGCGCCACCTTTCTCCCAAGGTCAATCTGCTGCTCAAGCACCTGCGCTCGCGACTGCCGCAATCGCTTGGCAGCAGCGAGACGAATTGATTTCAGCTGGGCACGGATCAGCCCAGAATTTGCTTCTTGCGCCGATGAATCGACTGCCAGATCGTCACAGCGACGATGGGCGTGAGGATCGCGGTGACGCGGAAATCGGGCCCGCTCGGAATTGAAGGAAGGCGACGGCCTCGTCTCACGCTATGTCAGCGCTTTGACGGCAGACTTACTCGATCAGGATGAGCGGAGCCCATATCGCAGGCGATGCGCTGTCGGGTAGCGCGGGGCTGCGCATCAGTTCAAGCTGTGCGCGGCGCAAAGCTTCGGCTCGATCAAGCCCCTGTGCCGCGTGCCGGACTGTGCCGGTCGTAACAAACGCAACCGCGTCATCGCGCACCGGCCAGTGCGCAAGAAGCAGCGATTTCGCCCCGGCCTGAGAAAATGCGGTCGCAAGGCCGGAGAACGGCGGAGCATCGGCGCTTGCACCCGTTGCGGTGTCGCATGCTGACAGAATGATCCAGTCTGCGCTCAGTTCGAGCCGGGCGATCTCGCTCGCCCCAAGAAGCCCGTCCTCGCTCGGATCATCGCTGGGTTGACCCAGCAGAAGGCTGGGCTCCCACACACCGTCCACCCTGCCCGCAGTCAGCCCGTGGGTCGCGAATGCGATGAGATTGCGATCGGACAGGTCAGCCGTCTTGAACGCCGTTTCCGACACGCCCGCACCCACCAGCATAAGCCGGTCCTCGCTGTTAAGGGCGTTGGCGATCTGCTCAAGCTCGAGGATAGCGTTGGGGAGGTAGGATAGCGCGTTGACGCTTTCGGGATCGGGACGGCCGTTCCTGAACAGTGCCGCGACGGATTGGTCCGAAGCGATCCCGCCCTGCGGCACGACACCACCGATCCCTGCAAAACTGTTGCCTTCCAATTCGGCGCGGGAAGCGTTCGCAGCGTCCAGCATCGCAAGATTGCCTAACGTGCGGATGCTCGAATAGCGGATCAGCCAAGGCGCATCGGCAAGCGGGCCAACGTATTCTCCGGCTGTCAAAATCGAAAGCGGCAGGCTGGCAAGCTGCACGCCCCCGTACACGGAAATGGCCTTTGGCAACGTGGGCATGTCGCCGAAAATCGCGTCATACAAACGCGCCGACTCTTGCAGCGGGAATGTTTGCGCCGTTTCGCCGTCCACCGCGGCCCTCAGCTTTGCGACACTGGCAAAAGCCTCGCGGCTTGAGAAGGAACGCGAGACGACAGCCCCGTCCGGGCTAACGTGCAGAGCCCAACTGGTCGGCTCTCCTTCGACAAACAGAATGAGCGATTCATCCCCGCGAAGCCCTGCGCGCAAGTCGGCCAGCGCAATCGGTGCGGGGCGAGCATGGGCGAGCCAGTCTGGATGGTCGCGCTTCAGCCTCTCGGCAAGAAGGGCGCGTTCTGCGGCGAGGCTAATGATCTCGGCATCGAGGTCTGTCAGCCTGTCGTCGGCACCGGCCTCGATTGCCACCTTGCGGCGCTGATTAAGGCCGGTTTCCAATCGTGAAGTCTCGATAAGTCTTGCATGAAGCCGCTCGGGCTCCGTCATTTCCCGCGCTTCCGCAGATGACGCCTCGCGCCCGAGTGACAGATTGGAGATATTGACCAGCTGCGCGGCACGTATCGCCTTTTCGTCATCGGCACTCGCCAGTGCCATCTGAAGATAGCTGATCGCGGCCTGACGATTGGCACGCGCTTCACCCACGCGCTCGCTCTCACCGCGGGAAAGATCGGTCAGGCTCGATTCCAGTCGCTCGATCGCGCTATCGGCTGCGGGCCAGTAATCATCCTCCTGCGCCCCTGTTGCCTGCCGGAGCCGTGCCAATAGCAATTCGCTTGCGAGGCGCGTCCGGTGGCTGGGGATGAGCGTTTCGACCTGGATCGGCACCCAGCGTTCGGCAATGACCAGCGCCTCGTCAAAGCGTTCCTGCGCTTCGAGACCGGTGGCTTTCAGCAGGTGCAGATTGGACCGCATGAGGTGGGTTTCGTCGAGCCCCGCATCGACCTCCTCTATTCCGCGCTCGACGAACTGATAGAAGCTGTCCCAATCGCCTTCGGATGCCTGTGCGCGCGCCATCTCCGCATAGACGCGGGCGATAGTCTCGGGCCCCACGACATCGCGATTGTCGAGCATGACCTCCAAGGCTTGTGCATGCAGGACCATCGCCTCCTCGGTGAAACCGCCAGATTGCAGATTGGTTGCCAGCGAGCTCACCGAAGAGGCTGTCCAGGGACTGTTCTCGCCATTCGTATTGCGGCGCACCTCCACCGCTTGCCTGATGGCCGCGGTTGCCTGTTGATGCATCCCCATATCGGTAAGCAGCAGCCCGATGTTGTGCATCACGGTGCCATAGGACTGGTGATCGGTGCCAAGCGTCTCGCGAGCCAGCTTTTCGGCCCGCCGCATTTCCACGAGCGCTTCGGTATCACGCCCGCTGTCGTCGAGTACCGATCCCAGCCCGAGAATAGCCTGCACCACAATTTGCGGCTGGTCCGGCGTCAGCAGTTCACGCTGCCTTGCGGCCTCTCGCATGAGCGGCAAGGCATCCTCGAAACGGCCCTGGCTGAAGAACACATTGGCAAGGCTGTAGGTCGATGACGCGACGTCTTCATGTTCGGGGCCGTAAAGCGCCAGCCTGATCGCAAGCGCTTCTTGCAGGCTGGCTTCTGCTTCGGGCAGCCGTTTGAGGGCGCGCAGCAGCACTCCGCGATTGTTGAGGACTTCGGCTTGCTTGTCCTCGCGTCCGGGAATTTGCGCCCATAGCTGCGCTGCCTGAGCAAATTCGTCCGCTGATTCCTGATAGTTCTGCCCCGCAAAAAGCGCTGTTCCGAGCAGGCTTGTCGCGTCGGCCCGATCCTCTGTGCTCGCGGTCGGTTCGGCAAAGGCCCGTGCCTTCAGCTCCCGCATCGCGGCGACCGAAGCATCGGGATCGGCGCGCATATCGCGGTCGGTCCATTCGGTGATTTCGCGCCGGATCTGGTCGCGTGGATTTTCTGAGGAAGAGGCGTTTTCCTCGGGAGAAACACTTTGTGCGCCGCCGTCTTGCCCGGCCTGCTCCGCTGCAACAGGTGAGACGAGGCCGATTGCCGTCGCCGTGGCCAGAGCTGCAAATCGAGTGGCAAACGCCCCGTTACGCTGACCCTGCAATTGCACCGCTCCTATTCGATCACGAGGAAATATTCGATCCGCTGGTTCCCCGGATTGGATACCGAGATGGTGTAGCGGGAGGTGTAAATCGGAACCCACGCACACAGCGGCCGGACGCTTGCCTTCTCGCAAGTCTCTCTTCCCGAGCGGTCGCGAACGCCCAATCGCACCGTGCGCCCGTCGCTCGAGCGCGCAGCGATGGTGGCTTTCCGACCTGACAGGAATGTCTGGTCGAGGGATTTTGACTGGCCGGGCGCGATAAACCCCGAGCGGACCGCCGGCCCCAGGGTGCGGCCTCGCATCGGTATTTCATCCAGCCCTGCAAAACGGGCCCATTCATCCATCCTCGTTTGCAGCGGCTCCTCCTGGGGTCTCGCACGCAAACGGCGCAAGTCGAGCAGGGCGCTCCGCAGGGTGTCGCTATCTTGCGCGTCCCGCGCCCGCACCGCCAGCGCCAGCGCCTCGGCGGTTTCCTGAGCCGCAAGAACTTCATCGTCACCCTGCGGCTGCGCCTGAGTGACGGTCTGTTGCCTCTCTAACATCGCACAGGCGGACAAGGCCAGCGGGAAGGCCAAACCGGATATTGCTGTCAGCAAGCCGCGCATCATCGCTCTTCCATTCTCTCTATGACAAACTTGGCGCCCGGGTGCTCTTGATCAAGCTTGATCGAGAGGCCGTGACGGTGGGCAATCGCGCGGGCCAAGGCAAGGCCCAGACCGGCGCCGGATTCCTCCTTCGCGCCAGCCGCACCGCGGAAAAACCGTTCGAACACTTGGTCACGGTCCTGCGGAGCGATGCCGGGGCCGTTATCCTCGACCGTCAGGATAGGGCCTTCTTCCAGAGACAGGGAAATGGAGCCTCCGGCGGGCACATATTTGAGCGCATTGTCGAGCAGATTGGTGATGAGCCGGGCCATCTGGTCTTCCTCGGCATTGATGAAAACGCCGCCATGGATCACCCATGAAAACTCGTGCCCGGATTCCTCCGCACTGTCGGCGTAGAGATCGCAAATGCGCTGGCAGAGCGAACTCAGGTCGACGGGTTTCAATCGCGCCAGATCGCCGCGCCGCGCGTTGCTGGCGGCAATGTCGAGCAGCCCTTCAAGCATCGCAACCAGATCGCGTATGCCCTGCCGTGCGCCCGCAATATGCTGGCGCACATCGAGCGCCGGCTCTGCTCCCAGTGATTTGGCGAGCTTTGCATCGACATGCATCAGCGGCGTGCGGATTTCGTGCGCGATGTGGTCCGAGCTGTCACGATACGATTCCATCAATCGCTGCACCCGCAAAAGAGCGGCGGAGGAATGAGCGGTCAGTTCGTCAATCTCATCGGGCGACGTTGCCGATACCGCGTCGGAAAGCGAGGCCAGGTTCGATGTCTGGAACGCGGTGTTTATTCTGGCGATCCGCCGCTGCAATCGCGTCGCAGCAAGCCGCGATGCGATGGCGACGAGCAGGACGAAAATACCTCCACCTGCAAGGAACACCATGGCCACCCGGTCAAGCAGGCCGGAATTGTCGTCGATCGTATGCGCGACCAGCAGGTACAGCCCGGCATCGAGCTGGGTCGCACGCGCCAGCGCCGGTGAATTCTCGCCCAGTTCGATCCTGCCGCTTTCCGAAATTGTCGGATCGAGCTTGGGCCAGACGGTGATGTCGCCAGCGATGCGGCGACCTCCTTCACCTTGCAGCAGATAATGCGGCTGAGTGCCGTCAAGCGGGACCAGCGCCAATCTGTCCGCGATACGCGCCTGCAATTCTTCGATACCGCCGCTGGCGTAGATATCGGCGAGGCCCGCAAGATCGACGTCGACCGTCGCCGCGGCGTTTTCTTCCAGCGTGGCGCGAATTGTCCGGTCGGTGACAAACCAGAGGCCCGCGACAAGCAGCCCTGCCGTGACAATGGCAATGAGCACCAGCCGAGAGAAGATCGAGGATTTGGCCCTGATCGTCATGTCCCGTCGAGCAAGCGGTAACCCGAACCCCAAATGGTTTCGAGCGCGGGTTTGTCAAAACCCTCCTCCAGTTTGCGCCTCATCCGGCCCACATTCACGTCAACAACATTGGTCTGCGGGTCAAAATCCATCCGCCAGACATCGCGCAAGAGCATTTCCCGGGTCACGATTTCGCCCGCATTTTCCATGAAGTAGCGGAACAGCTCGTATTCCTTGGGGCTGAGAGCAAGGTGCTGGTTGTCGCGGAATGCGGTGCGGGCCTTGATATGGCATTCAAACGCCCCGTAGATGATCACAGCGCTGTGCTCGCTTCCCTTGGATCGACGATACAGCGCGCGCAGACGCGCGGTCAGTTCGGCCGCTTCATAGGGCTTTGCCATGTAGTCATCGACGCCGGCATTCAGGCCATCGGTCCGGTCCGAGCTTCTTCCCAGTGCCGACAGCATCAGGATCGGCGCGCCAATGCCGCTCTCCCGCAACCTTGTCGCGATCGTCAGGCCATCCATGTCGCCGAGCATCCGGTCCAGAATGATGACGTCGAACGCTTCCATACCGGCGCGGCGCAGGGCTGCGCTGCCATCGGCTTCCCAGACCAGGACATCACCGTTCTCGCGCGCGATATCGCTCACCGCCTCGGCGGCGCGAGCGTCATCTTCAACGTAGAGGATCCTCACCCCTGAATTCCCCCGACCTTCGTCCTGCCCCGCCTCAGCAACCGATGGCTGAGGCCCCGGATCGAACGCTGTCATAGTGAAATATCCTGTGTAAGGCTTTGATAAAACGGGTCAAGAGCGGGAGGCCAGGACCTCCCGCTCCCTTCGGGTCGCCTAGTTGAGAGCTTCGACGCTCACCCAGCCCTTGGTTCCGAAATTGTCTTCGACTTCGACAAACAGGCCTTCGCGGCGGCCTGTCGGTGTCAGAGTGGTACCGACCATGAGACTGCGAACGCTGACCGCGCCTTCCACCGGAGCGGCAAACATGGTCGTTGCGGCAGCGACGGTTGCGAATTCCGGCGCTGCTGCGGCAACACCGGCCCGGGGCATCGATGCAATCGTGGCCTTCTGCGCAACCACTTCATTGAAAGCGAGCACGAAGGCTTCCACCAGTTGCTTGCCCTTCTTGCTACGGCCATAGCCCACCGTGTCGGCGCGCGCCGACCAGACCGAACTTCCGCGGAAGCTGAGCGAGGTGCGGCGCACTTCGCCGCGCCCGGTAACGACAGTCAGACCCGATGCGGGGCTGAGCACCTTGATGCCGGCGGCCACGCGGCTGCTTCGCCCGCCAAATGCGCCGAACATGCCGAGTACGGCACCTGCGCCCGGAACCCTGCTCATGACCGAACTGGCCGCACCCGAACGCACGAGCCCTTCGACGGCAGCGGTTTTTGCCACTTCGATCGACTGGTCGACTTCCTCCGTGCTGCCAGCGATCACGTTCAGCAGAAAATCGGCAGGAGCGCCGCCAGCCGGATTGTGCGGAGTAAAGCAGCCGGAATCGATCGCGAGCGTGTTGATCAGTTCGCGCGGGCTGCCGAGATCGAACTCGGCCCACCCTTGCGTGTCACCATCGACAACCGCGATCGTGCCGAGGCTCTCCTCGCAGCTTACCAGCTCCACATCGTCATCGGCCATGGCCGGTGCCGGAACCGCCAGCCCTGCGACCGCCGCTACACAAGCGATACGCGAGGCAAACCCTGCCCATGAAACGCCAATCATCATCGAGAAACTCCCCATTGCCCTTTGATAACCAGACAGTGCCCTGCGGCAGTTATCCCTGCCAGCGACACTGCCTGTCATCGCGATGACAATTCCCGTTAGGGGTAAAAACTGGCGCCAAGACCCGCACGAGCAGGGGGGCGAACCGGAGCCTATTGGGTCAAATCGCGTTTGACCTTCGCGATTTTCAGTTCCTCGTCATATTCCTGTTCCAGCAGCACGCAGTTGGTCCCGACCTCCGCAAGAGTTCCGCGTTGCTCATCATTGCCGTTGTAAAGCGCGAGCAAGGTCTGGAGCGCGCTATCGACATTGGCCAAAGCCGTTTCATCGTCCAGATTTTGCTCCTGAACATAGAGCGCGAACCAGCGCTGCCCCCGCTCGAGACGGCCAGCAGCCTCTTCCGCGTTGGTTTCCATAAGCACGTTCGCGAGCAGGAACTGATAGGCCGTGCACCCCATTTGCGCGGTGGCGCCCATCGGGGTCATGTCGTCGTCAGCCGGCTGGGCCGAGGCAGGCGTCGCAATCGCGGCCATAGCGAGCGGGAGGGCGCAGAGAATTGGTTTAAGCATAGTCTATCATTCCTGTTCAGCAGTACTTGTTGAAGGATGGGCAGACCGACGATCGGCCCGATGCGTATGACATCGCGTTGTTCCAGGCCGTTTGATCGGCCCTCGCCTGGTAGCGGGCCCAGCTGGCGCTGGTGTCGACGGTGCTGATGTAATTCCCGATGTTGGGCTTCCAGCTTGCAATCGCCCGGCCCAGATCGAACCGACCTGCATTGGCACGCGCACGCTCCGCTGCACGGCGCGCAGCTTCGGCGCGGCGCTGGCGTTCCGGCTCTGCCAGCATCGAACGGTAGATCGCCTCGGCCATTTCGCTGCCGCCGGAGATGGCTATTCGCATGTAAGATTTGCCCGTTTCATGGTTCTGCTGGACGTTCTCGCCATACCAGTAGGCCATGCCCATGAATTCGGCGGCCTCGACATGGCCGACCCTCGCCGCGTTTTCGATCAGGATGATCGCATCGTCGGGAGAGCGGTCGATAATGCCGGGATAGCCTTCGAGAAACAGATTGCCGAGCCGCCAGCTCGCTTCGGCGTCACCTTCCTCCATCAGCCGTGCGATCCGCTCGATTCCGTAACGCGCATCGCCGCTTTCCACCGCCTGTCGGGCCTCGGCCAATTGCTGTTCGATCGGAGCCGCGAAGTCGATCCGGTTCACCTCGTCGAAATCGTCCGGAATGGCGGTCGAGCGCATGAGGTCACACGATTGAGCGTGGCCCAGACTGCATGCCCTCTTGGCGAGCGCCACTTGGTAGTAACCGCTGGCGCGAACCTTCGGGTGAGCACCGGGGCTATAAAAATTGAGCAGCTGGACGCAGGCATTGGGCAGCCCCAGTTCGCACCCGCGCCGTGCGTAGAAGGGGCCGTCCTGCAACAGGATTCCGGTCCCTAGCCCGTTGTTGGCTGCCGCAAGCGCCGCCATAGAGCACGAGGTGGCGCGACCTCCCACACAGGCCATGTGCAAGGTCGTCCCCGCTGTCTCGCTGTCGCTGCTCTTGCCGTGTTCGACCGTGTACTCCGCCCAAAGCCCGCACGGATGCATGGTATCGCCTTCACTTTCGAAGCAGGCGCGCTGCGAAAAGGCAAAGGCACGGACATCGTCCTTCGCTCGCCCGCGCCCCTTCATGAAGGCGAGCGCTTCACCATAGCAGCCCCAGGCAGCCCCGCCTTCGCATGCGCGAGCGTAGAGATCGGCAGCCCGGGCGTGATCGGAGCTGGCCGTGCTATCATAATGCAGCTTTCCTGCGAGCAACCGACAGCTCTCGCTGACAGCGTCACGGCAGGTTCTTTGCCAGAGCGCGAGGGCTGCAGCGCGATCTTCAGCGGCTCCTTCGCCGGTCCACATGGCCAGTCCGTGATAGCCGCATGCGTCGTCGTTTCGTAACTGCTGGCAACCGCGCATCGCCAGCTCTGCGGCATGACGCGGGTAGGAAGGGCCGCCAAAACCCTCGTTGAGGTATTCAGCCGCACGCGCGCAAGCTGCGCCGTCGGAAATCCTGCAAGAGCGGCTCAAATAGCCTGTTGCGGCCTGCACATCCTTGCGCAGATCACCCAATCCGGTTTCGAAAGCGCGCGCTATGCGCTGACAGTCCTGCACACGTCCTTCGAGGCAGTCTTCGTGCCACTCCTGCGCAACACCGGGCACCTTTGCACCGTAGTTCAGCGGCCCCACCGCGACATACATCGTGCGAATGCCCTCGCGCGCCGACGGCAAATCCTCGCCAGCCATGGCCTGCTGCGGGAGCAAGAGCATGAAGGCCAAGAGGCCCGCCAAAAGCGCCCGCGCGTAGATGATCCGCAAATTCATTGGCTCGCTCCCCAGGGTGAGCAGAGAACTTGTCAGATCAGGCGCCGCAAACAATTGAAACGCCTAGTTAAATCAATAACTTTCGCTGTTATATTTGGTTTTTGGATGAGGGTTTCGGCGGTGACGCGGCAACGCCAGCCCACCCGAACGCCGCTCAATCAGCCTCGACCACGAGGCGGGACGATTGGCTTTGAAAAGGGTGGGTGGCGGTGGGAACCGTCGGACGAAACTTGTCTCAGAACGATTGGGCAAGCAGTTCAAAGCCGGGCCACAGCCCGTCACGGCTATCATCGGGTTGGAAGCAATATTTGATCACATCGCCCCTCCCCCCTTTATTCATCAGGGATTTTAAATCTTCGCCACGGGGGTCATCGACAAAGCAAGCGTCTTCGATGTGCCATAGCCAGGCGTCGAAGCCGGTCCGAATCGCCTCGAAATCCTTCCCACATCGCTTAAGGCTCAGGGCAGTATCAAGCCAGCGTTGCGGAATCTTTTGCGTGCCATCCATGGCAATCTGCGCCAGCCGATGGCGCAGGGCAGGGTCTGCAAAGCGTGCAAGCAGTTCGTCGGCATAGGCATTGAGGTCCTGCCCCTTTGCCGGAGTGAGAGTCTGTGCAGCCTCCTCCAGCATGAGCTTTTGCGCCAACTCTACCAGCATCTTGTCGGCAACCGCTTCATGGACGAATTCATAGCCAGCTCGCAGTCCGCAATAGGCAAGCAAGGAGTGCGCCCCATTGAGCATCCGCAGCTTGGCGGTCTCATAGGGAGTAACATCGCGGACCAGTTTTGCGCCGTGCTGTTCCCACCGCGGACGGGAACCGGCGAAATTGTCCTCAATCACCCATTGGCTGAATCTCTCGGTAAATACCGCGCCGCGGTCTTCTACGCCAAGATGAGCCTGAAGCGCCGCCAGATCATCCGGCCCTGTCCGCGGGACGATGCGGTCGATCATGCTGGAAGCGACCCGGCATTCTCTTGCAAACCACTGACCCGTGTCGGGGTCTTCGGCATCAAACCATTCGCCCATCAGCCTTGCCAGCACCCCTCCGTTGTCGGCAAGATTGTCGCACGGTAGCAAGGTCAAACCGGGTAGCCCTTCCGCGCGTCTTTGCGCTAATGCCCGGCCAAGCAAAGGGTAGAAACTTTCTCGCGCCTTGACCAAATCAAGGCCATCGCCCTCGCCTCGGGCATAGCCCTTTTCGGTCACAGTAAAGCTGACGACTTCGCAAGCCCGATCGGCGATCCGTGCAACGACCTGCTCCTCGTTCTCAGGAGCGAATAGCACTTCACGAACAGCACCAATCAAGCGCGTCGAAAGCTCCGCGCCGCTGCGCTCTGTCACAGTGTAAAGTCCGTCTTGCGGTGCCAGTTGGTCAGCTACAGAGCGCGTCCGGAGAGACACTCCGCAGATCAGCCAGTTTTTCTCACCCGCGGCAATGGCAAGGTCGGTGTACCAGGCTTGATGCGCGCGATGGAAAGCGCCGATGCCGAAATGGACGATCCCGATCGACTGCCGTTCGCGGTCATACACCCCGCGTGCGACCTTGGCAGGGAGCATGGCGACGGTTTCGGAGCATAGTCTCACTGGCGCTCGACTCACAGGCGATAAGCTTGCTTGACGAGATTGTAGGCGAGATCGCGTGCTGTCTCTGCTGCTTCCCAATCTTCCATGCGATGTTCAGCGACCAGCTGTGCGAGGAACCCGCAATCGATCCTTCGTGCAACATCGTGCCTCGCGGGAATCGATAGGAAGGCGCGGGTATCGTCGTTGAAGCCCACGGTATTGTAGAAGCCTGCCGTCTCCGTCGTCATCAGGCGGAACCGGCGCATGCCTTCCGGGCTGTCATGGAACCACCACGCCGGGCCAAGCTTTAAGCACGGATAGTGACCCGCGAGCGGTGCGAGCTCACGAGCATAGCTGCTCTCGTCGAGGGTAAAGAGGATGATCGAGAGCGCGCTCTCATTGCCGTATCTGTCGAGCAGCGGCTTCAGCGCATGCACGTAATCGGTGCGGGTCGGGATGTCCGCACCCTTGTCACGGCCGAAGCGTTCAAACAGGCGCTGGTTGTGGTTGCGGAAACTGCCGGGATGAATCTGCATTACTAGCCCGTCATCAAGGCTCATTCCCGCCATCTCGGTCAGCATCTGGCCGCGGAACAATTCGGCCTCTGCCGCACTGGCATCGCCGGTCTTAACCCGGTCGAACAGCGCCTCAGCCTCAGCCGGCGAAAGGTTCGCAGTAACGGCGCTCGGATGGCCGTGATCGGTCGATGTCGCGCCATGTTCGCAGAAGAAGGCGCGACGCTTACGGTGCGCGGCAAGGTAACCTTGCCAGCTCAGACAGTCCTCGCCGGTCAAT
>PALE01000038.1 GCA_002706445.1 Erythrobacteraceae bacterium | reverse complement strand
GCCCCTTCCCGCCCGAACTGGTGCAGGTGATGACGGGTGCGCGCGTTTCGGGGCTGTCGCGGCGCGCGAAATACGGTCTCGTCCACCTCGATCGCGGATCAACCATGATCTTCCACCTCGGCATGAGCGGGCGGTGGCGGATCGATCCCGAGGAAGCAGACCGTCACGATCACCTTATAATGGAGACCGTCGGGCATCGCTTTGCGCTGTGCGACCCGCGCCGCTTCGGCTCGGTCGATCTGGTCGGGACCGAGACGCTCGACCAGTGGCCGCAATTTGCCGCGCTCGGGCCCGAGCCGCTTGGCCCCGGTCTGACGCCCGAACATCTCAAGGCCGCGCTCAAGGGCAAGACCCAGTCGATCAAGCTGTGCCTGCTCGATCAGGCCATCGTCGCAGGGCTCGGCAATATATATGTATGCGAGGCACTGTGGCGGGCAGGCATCCGCCCGACCAAGGCCGGCGGCAAGGTTACCAAGCCGCAGCTCCAGCGGCTCGTCCCTGCGATCAAGGAAGTGCTCGAAGCCTCGATCCGCGACGGCGGCTCGTCCTTGCGCGACTACGCGGCCCCGACGGGCGAGCTGGGCTATTTCGCCACCCGCTTCGATGTCTATGGCCGCACGGGCGAGCCTTGCCACCGCGCGGACGGCGGGATAATCCGCCGCATCGCACAGGGCGGGCGCAGCACATGGTACTGCACGAAGTGCCAGAAGTGAGGGAATTCTTGACCTTCGGCAGCCTGCGGACTATGTGCGCGCCTTTCCGGCGGTGAATCGCCGTTTTTCGAGCATTTAAAAGAATCACCCGGTCGCGGTTGCGGCCAGCACAGAACGCGAGACAGAAACAGATATGGCCAACACGCCGCAAGCCCGTAAGCGCATCCGTCGAAACAACGCCCGTGCCGAAGTCAACGGCGCGCGCATGAGCCGCATCCGCAGCTTCGTGAAGAAGGTCGAAACGGCCTGTGAAGCTGGCGACAAGGAAGCGGCTGCTGCTGCACTCAAGGCTGCGCAGCCGGAAATGGCTCGCGGTGTCGCTCGCGGCGTGATGCACAAGAACACCGTGGCGCGCAAAATGTCGCGCCTGACGAAGCGCGTCGCAGCACTCTGATTCGCGATTCGGGCGAATCGCTGACCTTTTGGTAAGCCGCCCGATACGCATTTTCAGCTAGCTTCTGTGGATAGGGGCCGTGCCGTTGGGCGCGGCCCTTTTCATTTGTGACCGATGTGACAAGCGTGCGGTGCAGCAATGTCAGGAATCTCAACGATTCGCGGCCATAATTTGCGCAAATCGTTTGAAATCATAGACTTGAACGGACGCCTGCGGGGTTGCCGTGAGTCAACAGGATTATTTAAGTTTTATTGCAATTCCCCGCTTGCCCTGAATGCCTAAGAGTTCTTTAGTCATCTCCGCACCCGGGGCGGGACAGCCCGGTGTCTTACATTCTAGTCGATAGGGGTACTCGGGAACAGTGATTCCCGAGTGGGGAAATTTTTGCCTGTCGTATTCGTATATCGCTCTCGGGGTCGTGATTCCGGGGTTAGGGAAGTAATGGGGAAGCAATGGCGCATAAGATCAACAAGGCGGGAACCACGCGCCGCCAATTGGATGATGATTTGATGGAGGACGCAGAAGCGGTAAACCTCGCAGCCGATTGGGCAGACATCTCTCAAGGACTTCGCAAGGACCTCGGGCACCAGCTGCACAGCCAGTGGATCAAGCCGATCCAGGTTGGCGGCATCAATAAGGAAACGGGCACTCTCGACCTGTTCCTGCCGACCGAGTTTTCGGCCAACTGGGTCAAGGACCGTTTTCACGACCGGCTGCAGCTGGCGTGGAAGATCGTGCGCGGCGACGTGCGCAATGTGAACATTCAGGTGCATCCGGGCCGCCGCCAGCTGCCCGAGCTGCGTCTCGACGACGGTCGCCGTGCTGCCAATGACGGCGCGAGCGCGATTGCCGTTGCTGCGGGCACCATCGGCGATGCCGGTTTCACCTCTTCGGTGGGCCTCGACCCCTCGCTGACCTTCCAGGCATTCGTGACCGGCGAAGCGAACGTGCTCGCCAAGAACGCTGCCGAACGCATGGCCGCGACCGAACAACCCCAGTTCTCGCCGCTCTACCTCAAGGCCGCGACCGGTCAGGGCAAGACCCACCTCTTGCACGCCATCGGCCACGGTTTCCTTCAGGCGCATCCGCGCGCACGCATTTTCTACTGCAGCGCCGAGCGCTTCATGGTCGAATTTGTGCAGGCCCTGAAAGCCAACCAGATGATCGAATTCAAGGCGCGCCTGCGCAGCTTCGATCTGCTGCTGGTGGATGACATCCAGTTCATCATCGGCAAGGCTTCGGCGCAGGAAGAGCTGCTCTACACGATCGACGCGCTGCTCGCCGAGGGCAAGCGTCTGGTGTTTGCCGCCGACCGCGCACCGCAGGCACTGGACGGCGTCGAGCCGCGCCTGCTCTCGCGCCTGTCGATGGGTCTGGTTGCCGATATTCAGGCCGCCGATATCGAGCTGCGCAAGAAGATCCTCGAATCGAAGCTGTCGCGCTTTGCGCCGCTTTCGGTGCCCGAGGACGTGATCGACTTCCTCGCCCGCACCATCACGCGCAATGTGCGCGAGTTGGTCGGCGGCCTCAACAAGCTGATCGCCTATGCGCAGCTGACGGGTCAGGAAGTGTCGCTGCAACTCGCCGAGGAACAGCTGACCGATATCCTGTCGGCCAACCGCCGCCGGATCACGATCGACGAAATCCAGCGCACGGTCTGCCAGTTCTACCGGATCGACCGCAGCGAGATGTCGTCGAAGCGCCGCGCGCGTGCCGTCGTCCGTCCGCGTCAGGTCGCGATGTATCTGTCGAAGGTCCTCACCCCGCGCAGCTATCCCGAAATCGGGCGCAAGTTCGGCGGGCGCGACCATTCGACGGTTATCCACGCCGTTCGCCTGATCGAAGACCTGCGCCAGCGCGATGCCGATATGGACGGCGACGTGCGGAGCCTTCTGCGCCAGCTCGAAAGCTGATCCGCACGGGTTTGCGGCGGATTTCCATTGAGGATGTCCGCACCACCAGCCCACAGTAAACCAACAGACTCATCGACAGCCTTGCCCACAAGGCTGTCGACAGGCTGTGCACAGGATGCCAACAGCCTTTGCCATGGCTGATCCCCTGACATCTCCACCGCGAGTCGAGCTACCCGCGAGCGCGCCCGAAACCCTGTTGCGCGGTCTGCGCGGCCGCTGTCCGCGATGCGGAGAAGCGGGCCTGTTTCGCAAATGGCTCAAGCCGGTCGATACCTGCCCCAATTGCGCGCAGGACTGGTCGGTGCAGCAGGCGGACGACTTTCCGGCCTATATCGGCATCTTCGTGGTCGGCCATTTGCTCGCGCCCGTCGTCATCATGATGATCAGCACTTTCGGCATGTCGGCCTGGCTGACGCTGGCGATCATCCTGCCGGTTTCGGTGGTGATGCTGATCGCTATGCTCCAGCCGGTCAAAGGCGCAGTCATCGGCATGCTGTGGTGGTGGGGCGTCGGCGCGTTCAAGCAAGAACGGCGCAAGGTCGAACCGACCGAGGAACCATGACGACAACGCCCTTGTCTCCGGCCCGTCTCGACCGCTTTGCCCGCCATATCGTGATCCCCGAGATCGGCGGCGCAGGTCAGGTCGCGCTCGCCGGCAAACATATGGTGGTGATCGGCCTCGGCGGCATCGGATCGCCCGCGCTACAATATCTTGCAGGCGCAGGGATCGGACGGTTTACGCTGGTCGATGACGACGTGGTCGATGCCTCGAACCTCCAGCGCCAGACGATCTTCACCACCCGCGACGTCGGCCACGGCAAAGCCACCAGCGCGCGCCGCTGGCTCGCCAATTACGACGATGCGCTGGAGGTTACGCTCAGCGATAGCCGCGTCACTGCCGACACCATTCCCGCGCTGCTCGAAGGCGTCGATCTGGTGCTCGACGGCACCGACAATTTCGCCACGCGGCTCGCGGTCTCGGACGCCTGCGTCAAAGCACGCGTTCCGCTGCTTTCAGCCGCTGTAGGGCGCTTTCAGGGTCAGGTTGGGGCTTTTGCAGGGCATTTGCCGACAAGCGCCTGCTATCGCTGTTTCGTGGGCGATGCCTTCGATGCAGAGGATTGCGACACCTGCGCCGAAGATGGCATGCTGGGCGCAATGGCAGGCTGGACCGGCAGCTTTGCCGCAATGCAGGCGGTGCGCATACTGCTCGAAGGCGTAGCGCGCTTCGGTGATCCGCAATGGGGCAAGCTCCACCTGCTCGACGGGCTGCAACCGGGCATGCGCACTATGAACATTGCCAAGGACCCGGCATGCAAGGGGTGTGGTCAAGACAATGGGTGACGACAAGAACTCGAACGGCCTCGCCGAAGAGCGCACCGATATGGCGCAGGAGCGCACCGACTGGGCCGAAGACCGCACGCTGATGGCAAACGAGCGCACCTTTGCCGGCTGGATGCGCACAGGGCTGGCCGCGGTAGGCATCGGCCTCGGCTTCAACGCGCTGTTCGGGAAACTTGAACCCTATTGGCTACCGCGCGGCATCGCCACGATCTTTATCGTCATCGGCATATTCATCTTCTGGGCGGCGCAGCGAAGAGGCTGCGACGTACAGGAGCGCATGAACGCACATTCGGTCACGCCGATCAAACGCGCCAACCTGCGGCTCATCGCGGGTGCGATGGCTTTTGCAAGCCTTTGCCTCGCGGTCGGGATGTGGACGATCGAACTGCCGGAATAGGCTAGCTGCCCAGCACTTCCGCCACCCAATCGGGCACCAATTGTCCCGCCGGCCCGTGGCGCGATTCCTCGAAATAGTGCGAGCCCTCGCTCGGCTCCAGATTGAGCTCCAGCGTCGCTGCGCCTTGCGCGCGCGCCTCCTGCACGAAGCCCGCTGCGGGATAGACCGCGCCCGACGTTCCAATGCTCACGAAGAGGTCGCACTCCGCCAGCGCGGCGTAGATGCGCTCCATCTGGTAGGGCATTTCGCCGAACCACACGACGTCGGGGCGCAGCGTGGGCGCCTGGCAGACGGGGCACGGCGGACGTTCTATCATCGCCGCATCCCACGGGCTGCGCATCTCGCAGGCCATGCACAGCGCGCTCTTCAACTCGCCATGCATATGCAGCACTTTTTCAGCTCCGCCGCGCTCATGCAGGTCATCGACATTCTGCGTCACCAGTAGCAGCTCGCCCGGAAATTCGCGCTCCAGCCGCCCCAGCGCGTGGTGTGCCGGGTTCGGCTCGACCTTGGCCAAGGCCTCGCGCCGCGCATCGTAAAAGCCCAGCACCAGATCGGGATCGCGCGCAAAGCCTTCGGGGGTCGCCACATCCTCCACGCGGTGCTGTTCCCACAACCCTCCGGCCGAGCGGAAAGTGTCGATCCCGCTCTCTGCGGAGATACCCGCGCCTGTAAGGATCACGATTTTCTGCGTCATATTCGCTTGTCCCTGTGCCATCGGCCTGCTTTGATTACTTGAAGATTGTGCAGGGCTTCGACAAGCTTATCGGCAAAGAGGACGGGTATGGCCAATTTCGCAGTCATCGGACACAAGGGCCGGATGGGCCACGCACTGGCGGAGGCGATTGCCGCTGCCGGACACCAGTTGAGCGTCGGTGTGGACGTGGGCGGCGATCCTTGCGCGCATGCCTCGCAATGCGACGTGATCGTCGATTTTTCCGCTCCCGAGGCGCTCGCCGCCAATCTGCGCGCGGCAAAGGCCGGCAACACGCCGATCCTGATCGGCACGACCGGTCTGGGCGATGAGCATTTCGCCATGATCGAGGAAGCCGCGAGCGCCGTGCCCGTGTTGCAAACCGGAAACACCTCGCTCGGCGTCACCCTGCTCGCGCATATGGTGCGCGAGGCGGCAAGCAAGCTCGGACCCGATTGGGATATCGAAGTGCTCGAAATGCACCACCGCATGAAAGTCGATGCGCCTTCAGGCACAGCCAAGCTGCTGGGCGAAGCGGCGGCGAAGGGGCGCGGCATTGCGCTCGCCGATCACATGGACAGCGGACGTCACGGCCACACCGGCGCGCGCGAGGAGGGGGCAATCGGTTTTGCCACCCTGCGCGGCGGCACGGTTGCAGGCGAGCACAGCGTGATCTTTGCAGGCGATGAAGAACGCATCACCCTGTCGCACTCGGCCGAGAACCGCATGATCTTCGCCCGCGGCGCGGTGCGCGGGGGCGAATGGCTGATTGGCAAAGCGCCCGGACGCTATACGATGGAGGACGTGCTGGGGCTGTAGGCCACACCATTGGGGGGACAGAATTGGCGAGTTTTCGCGCACAGCTGCATGAACAACTCTTCGTCGGAGCGCATCCCGACGGGCGGCTGACGCTGCTGAACAAGCTGCTGATCGTCGTCATCCTGCTCGCCGTCGGAGCGGGCATTCTGGCCACCGAACCCTCCTTCACGCGCGAATTTCACCAAGCCATCGTCTATGCCGAGCTGGTGTTCGGGGCGATCTTCCTGCTCGAATATATCGCCCGCGTCTATTCCGCCGCCGAGGAACCGGGAGAGGCTTCTGCGTGGGCCAAACGGTGGAAGTTCATCATTTCTCCCATCGGGCTGATCGATCTGCTGGTGGTGCTCTCCACCCTCGCCCCGCTGGTGACAGCCGACGCGGCAATCCTGCGCTTCGTGCGCCTGTTCCGCGTGTTCGCGGTGATGAAGTTCGGGCGCTTCAACCTCGCGGTGAAGAGCGTGTGGGAAGCGATTGCAGACCGCGGCGACGATCTGATCGTGACAGGCGCGCTCGCTTTCATCTTCGTGCTCGCGGGAGCAACCGCGCTCTATATCGTCGAGGGGCATATCCAACCCGAGGCCTTCGGTTCGATCCCGCGCGCGCTGTGGTGGGCGGTGATCACGCTGACCACGGTGGGCTATGGCGATGCCTATCCCGTCACCGCGCTTGGCAAATTCATCGGCGGGACGCTGGCGCTGTCGGGGATCGCCTTTGTCGCCATGCCCACGGGCATTATCGCCGCCGCCTTTTCCGATGCTATGCAGCGCCGCCGCGACCACCGCATCGAGGAAATGCGCCAGCACCTCGAAAGGCTTGACCAGGTGGACGAACGCGTCGAGGCGCAACTGGCAAAGCTCGAACGCTCGAAGAACCCGCCGGGATCATGACCAAAGACCAGATTTTCGAATTTTTCCGCCGTCTGGCGGAGGACAACCCAGAACCCGAAACCGAGCTTGAATACGGCAATGCCTATCAGCTGGTGGTGGCGGTGGCCTTGAGCGCGCAGGCGACCGATGTCGGCGTGAACAAGGCGACGCGGGCGCTGTTCGCAAAGGTCGAGACACCGCAGCAGATGCTCGATTTGGGACTTGAGGGGCTGGTGGAGCACATCAAGACCATCGGTCTGTTCAACTCCAAGGCGAAAAACGTGATGCTGCTCTCGCAGCTGCTGATCGACGATTACGGCGGCGAGGTCCCCGACACGCGCGAGGACCTCGTGCGGCTACCCGGCGTGGGCCGCAAGACCGCAAACGTGGTGCTCAATTGCTGGTTCAAACAGGAGACCTTCGCGGTCGACACCCACATCCTGCGCGTCGGCAACCGCACGGGCCTAGCGAAGGGCAAGACGCCCGAACAGGTCGAGGCAAAGCTGGAAAAGCGCGTGCCCCAGCCCTTCCGCCTGCACGCCCATCACTGGCTGATCCTGCACGGGCGCTATGTTTGCAAGGCGCGCACGCCGGAGTGCTGGCGTTGCAGGCAAGTGGACCTGTGCAGCTTCAGGAAGAAGGTGCTGGAGAAGCCTAAGGGGCGTTAGACTTCTCTCAAGTCATGGCCACAGTTGCCGCAAGATCTCGCTGGCCAGGGCGTCCAAAGGGGTACTCCGATTCCGTAGTCGCGTTGGAATACAGATCGCCCACACTTCGGGCACGTGATGCTAAAAATCGCCCCAGCATTATAAATGAGAATGAACCCAAAGAGCGGAAAGATAATCCAAGCCAGATCGTCGATCGTCGCGCCAAACCGCGACCCAATCAATGGAATTACCCATACCGCCATCAAACTGAGGGTAATCATTAGCACCATATGGCGCCGCCCCTTCTGATAAGGGCTGCGTGCCTCAGACATCGTCCGCCGAGATCATCTCCGCCCGATCAATCTCGCCCGTCATGCTTGCCACCGTCGTCGCCACCGCCGCGTCGCCGGTGACGTTCGTGGTGGTGCGCATCATGTCCATGATACGGTCCACGCCCGCGATCAGCGCGATGGTTTCAAGGTCGACGCCGACAGCGGTAAAGACCAGCACCATCATGATCAGGCCCGCGCCCGGAATGCCGGCCGCACCGATTGCCCCGATCGTGCCGAGGATCGAGATCGTGATGTAATCGCCCATGCTCAGATCGACGCCGTAAATCTGCGCGCCGAACAGCGTGGCAAGGCCCAGATACATCGCGGTGCCATTCATGTTGATCGTCGCCCCGAGCGAGACGACGAAGCTCGACACCGAGTTCGACACGCCGAGGTTGCGCTGCGTGCAGCGCAGGGTCACGGGCAACGTCGCGTTGGAACTGGCAGTCGAATAGCTCACCGCAATCGCATCGACGATGCCGCGGAAGAAATCGATCACGGGCAACTTGGCGAGGAACTTGATCATCCCGCCGTAAATCAGCGCCATGATCAGTATGCAGCCCGCATAAAGCAGCAGCACGAGCTGGCCGAGCGCCGCCAGCGCCCCGAGCCCCAGCGTGCCGACCACCCATGCCATCAGCGCAAAGACGCCGAACGGGGTAAGCTCCATCACCACCATGGTGACTTTCTGCATCACCACACTGCCGCTTTCGAAGATCTTGAGCACGGGCTCGCCTTCATCCTTCGCCATCAGGATACCGATGCCGATCAGCAGCGAGAAGATGATGAGCGGCAGGACGTTGACGTCGGCCATGACCTGAACCGGGCTGGACGGCACCACCTCTAGGATCATTTGCGAGAAGGTCTGGGCGTTCTCCTGCCGGTCCACCGCCTTTTCCAGCGTGCCTGCATCGACCTGGATCGAACTGGTGTCGAGACCGGCACCGGGCTGGAACAGCGTACCGAGACCCAGCCCCAGCCACACCGCCAGCTGGCCGGTAATGACGAACAGCAGCATCGCCCGCCAGCCGACGCTCCCCAGCTTGCGCATATCGCCGATGCTGGCGACCCCTGCGACAAGGCTGAAAAAGATCAGCGGGACGACCAGCATCTTGATGAAGGCGATGAAGATATCGCCGACGATCTTGATGCTTTCAGCCCCCGGTCCCCAAATATATCCGACGATGATGCCCAGAACGAGCGCGCCGATCACGCGCTGCCACAGCGGAATTGCAAACCAGGCTTTCATCAGGCGTCAGACCCCTCTTGTGTCGTGTCCAGCGCCAGCGCCCCCAGCGCCGCGCTTCGATAGATGCGAGCGAGCGCATCGAGATCGGCAATGGCTACCGCTTCGTCGCGCTTGTGCATAGTCGCATTGCAAAGCCCGAACTCGATAACCGGGCAAACGTTGCGCAGGAAACGCGCATCCGACGTGCCGCCGGTGGTCGATTGTTCGGGGGCGATGCCCGTCTCGGCCTCGATCGCATCGCTCAGCATTTGCGAGAAGGCGCCGGGTGCGGTGAGGAAGGGCTCTCCCGAAATGATCGGCAGCGCGGTGCCGCCGTGTTTCTCGGCAATCGCGCCGATTTTCTCCGACAGGCTCGCGCCCGAATGGCAATCGTTGAAGCGGATCGAGATGCGCGCCTTGGCGACAGCGGGAATGACATTGTGCGCGCGGTTGCCGACTTCGAGATCGGTGATTTCGAGGTTCGAGGGCTGGAACCAGTCGGTCCCTTCGTCGAGCACCAGCGCGTCCAGCTCGGCCAGCATTGCGACCAGCTTCGGGATCGGATTGTCGGCCAGATGCGGATAGGCGACATGGCCCTGCGTCCCTTCGACGCTGAGCCAGATATTGACCGAACCGCGCCGCCCGATCTTCATCATATCGCCGAGCCGGTTGACGCTGGTCGGCTCTCCGACAAGGCACAAGTCGGGCCGGATACCATCTGCCGCCATATAGTCGATCAGCGCGCGCGTGCCGTGGAGAGCAGGGCCTTCCTCGTCGCCGGTGATGATGAAGCTGATCGTGCCCGCCTCCTGCGGAATGTCAGCGCAGGCGGCGACCATGCAGGCAATCGCGCTCTTCATATCTACCGCGCCGCGTCCGTAGAGGAGGTCGCCGTGCTCGGTCGGCTCGAACGGGTCGAACGTCCAGCTATCGCCCGGCGGCACGACATCGAGGTGTCCGGCAAAGGCAAAATGCTTCGATCCTTCAGGGCCTTTGCGGATCGCAAACAGGTTTTCGACCGGCGCTTCGTCGCTGCCTTCGGGGCCGTCGCCGCGCCGGAAGCGGTGGACCGCAAAGCCGAGCGGTTCGAGCATCGCCTCCAGCGCGTCGAACACGCCGCCGGTTGCAGGAGTGACACTGGGAACGGCGATCAGGCGCTTGGCGTAGTCGAGGGATTGGCTCATGGTGTGCATCGCTAACAGGAGTGCCGTTCATGCCCAAGCTCGATCTTGATGCGATCCCGCAAACCAATGCGACCGGCTATCCCGCGCCGTTCGACGAGCCGGTGCAGGGACGCCTCTACCGGCGGCTTGCGCCTGCTTCGGGACTGGGCTCCCTGCGTGCGAGCCATGTCGTGCTGAAACCGGGCGCGTGGTCCTCGCAGCGGCACTGGCACCGCGCGATAGACGAATTGCTGGTCATGGTTGCAGGCGAGGCTGTGTTGATCGACGACGGGGGCGAGCAGGTGATCAGGCCCGGCGATGTCATCGCATGGCCAGCCGGTGTCGCAAACGGACACCACCTCCAGAACCGCTCCGGCTCGGACTGCGTCTTCGTGGTTGCCGCCGCAGGCGACTACGACGCGGACAGCGGCGAATATCCCGATATCGACATGATGTTCGAATCCGGCGGCTATTACCGCAAGAACGGGACGCGATACGAAACCGACCGGATTCCCTGACTTCGCAATTATGGACCTTCTCGGTTTTGCCCTCGCCATCCTGCTGATCGAGCTGACGCCCGGTCCCAATATGGGCTGGCTGATCGCGCTGACCTTGACCAAAGGGCGGCGCGCAGGACTGGCGGCGATGATCGGGATCGCCAGCGGGCTTGCCTGCAACGCGGCGCTGAGCGTGATCGCGGCGAGCCTGATCCTTTCGAGCGGAGCCGTGCTGGTGCAGATCATAGCGGTGCTGGGCGCGGCGATGATGGCATGGCTCGCTTGGGAAGCATGGCGCGACAATGGCGACACCTCCCAAAGCGCGACTCCCGATGATGCTGCGCAGGGGAGCCTGCTGGCAGGCTTCGTCATCAACCTCATCAACCCAAAAGCGGCGCTGTTCTTCATCACGGTGATGCCGCAATTCGTTGCCGGCGGTCAGCCCGATTTCGCCCAAGGCTTTACCTTCGCCGCGATCAGCGTTTCGGTGGCGACGGCGGTGCATCTTGCGCTGATCCTGGGCGCAGCGCAGTTACGGCCCGTGCTGATGCACGAGCGGCGCGCACGCATCGTGCGCCGCATTCTGGCGGTGGCGATGCTTGGCGTGGGTGTGTGGTTCCTCGCCAAGGCGTTCGGCTAGTGCCCCTTAGCGCTCGGCGCGCGGCAACGGCCCGGGCGCAAAGGCGCTTTCGAGCAGTTCCGCGATGCGCAAGCCTGCCTGCTGCACGCGCCGCTTGGCAATGGGAACGCCGCGCGCGATGTCCTCTTGCGTGAGAGCAGTCTTCATCGGCAGCTCGCTCTCGCACACGTCCTCACGGTCGAAGGCGGTCGGATAGACAAAGCTGCGGCTGATTTCCCAGCTTTCGCGGCCCCAGTCGTCCGCCGTTCCTCCGCCAAGCTCGGCGCGTTCGGCGGCGCTGTAGCGGCGCACGACGGGATCGGCAGGATCGCTGATCGCACGCTCGGCGAGCGGGCCGTCCCAGATCCAGTGGAGGTTGAGGCTCGGCACGATGCCGTAATCGACTTCGCGGTCATTGCCGCCGCGATCCTCGCGGTCGCCCGAGTGCAGCGGCATGTGCACATCGCCTGCGAAGTGGACCATGAAAGCGAGCGCTTCGAGCCGTACGGCATCGGGCAGGCTTTCATCAGCAAGCACGCGGTGGGCGCGGTCGATCTGGCCGGTCACGCAATTGCCGCCGGGGCAATTGGCGCGCGCGTTGAACGCCTCGCAAATCGGCGCGGTGCGATAGTGCCATGCAAAGGTGTAGGCCCAGCGCCAGCCGCTGCCGCGCAGGCAATCGGGCCACACGCTCGCGTCTTCGAGATCGGACAGCGCGCAGTCGGGCGTGCCGAGCTGCTTTTCGGAGCGCATCAATTCGCGGATCTTGGCGCGGGTTTGCGGCGAGACATTGGCCTCGGCAATCTCGGCGGTCTTGCGGTGGGCATAGAAGCCCCAGGCCTGCGCCGGAGCGGGCGCGAGCACTGCAAGCATGCAAAGGAGTGCGATAAGCTTTTTCATCCGACCGTCTCGTATTGTTCGATTACCCATTCTTCTTCCTCTGAAGACGCGACCCATTGCGCCATCCAGTCATGCTCCCACACCGCCTGCATATAGCTTTGCGCAAAGCCGGGAACCCCGATGCCATAGGTGATGAAGCGCGATACGACCGGAGCATAGAAGATGTCCGCTGCGCCGAAAGTTCCGAACAGGAACGGCCCCGCGCTGCCATGCCGCGCGCGTGCCTCGGCCCAGAGCTGTAGGATGCGCACGACTTCGCTCTTGGTCTGTTCGCTGATGTCTTCCAGCTTGATCCGGCGCCGCACATTCATCGGCATTTCCTTGCGCAGCGAGGCGTAGGAGGAATGCATTTCGGCCACCATCGCGCGGGCCATGCCGCGCGCGGTGTCATCCTTTGGCCAGAAGCGGTCGCGCCCGACCTTGTCGGCGAGATATTCGAGGATGGCGAGGCTGTCCCAGATCACCGTATCGCCGTCCCACAGGATCGGAACCTTGCCGCTGGACGGCTGGAACTGGTCGTCCTGCTTGCGGTTCTCCCAATGCTCGCCGAGCATCGGAACGGTGATTTCCTCGAAGTGCAGACCCGACTGCTTCGCCGCCAACCAGCCGCGCAGCGACCAGCTCGAATAGTTCTTGTTGCCGATGATCAGCTTCATGCGAATCTGCGCTCCACCAAATTTGTGTCGGGCTTTAAGTGTTCATCTAGAGCCTGTCGACGCTGAACACCGAAGTTGACAAAACTGACACTGTGTCAGGCGCATCCAACTGACCAGTTTCGCCAGACTTTCAGACGGTTACATTGCGTTTGACGATGTTGACACTTCTCCTGCTTTTTCCTTTCAACTCGCCCATGCACCAATGGCCCATGGCGCATTTTGGGCTTGTAGGAAAATCTGGCGTTGGTGCGCAGCTTGATGCAGATAACGTCCTATGACCCTACCGCCCTTCCACCTCGCCTTTCCCGTCCACGACCTCGCCGCCGCGCGCGCCTTTTATGGCGAGCTTCTGGGCTGCGCCGAGGGGCGGTCATCGGACGAGTGGATCGACTTTGACTTTCACGGCCACCAGATCGTCGCGCATCTTTCTGGCGATGCGGGCGATCGCACCAGCAATCCGGTAGACGGACATGATGTGCCGGTCCCGCATTTCGGGCTGGTGCTCGATATGGAGAGGTGGGAGGCGCTGGCCGCACGGCTCACCGAGGCAGGCACCGAATTCGTGATCGAGCCAACCGTGCGCTTCAAGGGCAAGCCGGGCGAGCAGGCGACGATGTTCCTGCGCGATCCCTCGGGCAATGCGCTCGAATTCAAAGCCTTTGCCGATATGGGCCAGCTGTTCGCCACCTAGGCGGCGCTTACCGCCCTTCCCCGACCAGCACGAACGGAGCCCAGACCGCAGGGTGCGACGCGTCGATTTCGCGGTTCATCCGGATCTCGCGCATCGCCGCCTGCAAGGCCTCCGCGCGAGGCATGCCTGCTTCGGACCGGCGCAGCGTTTCGGTCGTCAGGCGCGGTGCGATGTCATCGAACACCGGCCAATGACTCACCAGCAGGCTCTCCGCCCCCGCATAGAAGAACGCCTGCGCCAGCCCCGACAGGCCGGTTGCGCCCGGCTTTCCCGATGGCGAGGCGGTGTTGCAGGCCGACAGGATCACCCAGCGCGCTGCATCGAGATCGAGCGCGACCACTTCGGATGCTGCAAGATAGCCGTCATCCTGCGGCCCTGCCTCGGCAGGCGGGGTGAACACCAGACCCGGCTCGGCCAGACTTCCCGCTTCCTCGCTCGTAAAGCCGTGGGTGGCGAGGTGGAGGATACTTGTGCGCGAGAGATCGGCATCGCGGATCGCGGTTTCGGTCATTTCCGTGTCGAGCCACAATTTCGACGCGCCGCCTCCGAAAGCTCCCGCCACCTTTTGCAGCTCGTCCTTGGTTCCGGGGAGCGAGGAGAGCTTGCGCAGCGCTTCGGGGTTCATCAGCGCGAGTTTGCCACCCGCCCGCACCTCGCCGATGAGCGAGGCCGCGTCGAGCGCATCGAGCGTCGCCGAACGCGCGCCGCGGGTGCGCGCCGCGCCGCCGAGCACGGGCGCGCCGAAGCCCGCATAGGCAAGCTGCCCCTTCGAAGGCTCGCCGCTGGCGGTGTGAAACTGCCGGATATAGACCAGCGACTGGACCGAGGGGATCTGCACTAGCGCATAACGATCGGCGAGCCACGGAGCGTTGCGCAGCGTCTCGGGATCGTCGGGGTCGGCATCTGCATCGGGTGCAGCGGTGATGAGCGTGCCGAGCGGCAGGCGCGAGAGCGCTCCATCGGCGACGACATAGACCCGCGCTTTGCCCGCCAGCGCGCTTTCGACAGGTGCGATGAGATCGCTGTAGAGCGAATGGGCAAGACCGAGATCGAAAGTGGGGAGGAATACGTCACCGGCCCTGATTTCGAGCCCTTCGCGCAGCTGTTCCACCTTGGCCGCGACAGCTTCGGCATCGAGCTGGGCAAGCTGCCACTCGACGCCCTCTTGCGTGACGACCATCGAATGCGTGCCCATCCGGCTGGAGACAAGGAACAGGATCGCCTCATCCTCGCCCAGCACTTCGCGCAAGGTGTCAATGTCGACCGCCTGTTGGCGCAGAATTGCGAAATATTGCGGCGCGCTCCCGGCCAGCTGGGCATCGAGTTCGCCAATGCGCTGCTCGATCAGGTCGAGCCGCTCGCGCAGTTCGGCACGCTGAGCGGCCATGTCTGCACCGCCGGCGACCGCTTCGAGCAGCGCAGCGTCCGCCTCGGACCATTGTGCGACACGCTGCTGACGCTCCTCGACCACTTCGCGCAGGCCCTGCCCCGTCGCAAACCGCGCCGCTGCCGCCTCGGTCACCGCCTGCGAGGCAGACCCTGCACTGGCAAGCTGGAGCGCGGTAAAGGCTTCGCTTTGTAGCGACAATCCAGGGTCTGCGACCTGATGGTTGGCCCAAAGCGCGTCGGCAAACAGACCTTCGTTGATACGCTGGCCGGATGCCTCGCGGGCGCGCAGGGCATCCGCTCCGAGGCCGCCCGTCGCCTGCCTCGCCCCGCGCGCGCGCAGTTCGCCGGTGACTTCGCGTGCGAGTTCCAGCGCCGGTGCGGGCCGGTCGGTGTCGAGCAGGATCAGGCTCAGCGAACGGCTAATCGTGAGCGCCACGATCGAGCGTTCTCCGAGCACCTCGCGGGCGATGGGAAGCGCGGTGCGATAGGCTGCTTCGGCCTCATCGAGCCGATCCAGCTTGGACAAGAGCGCGCCCTGATTGTTGAGCGCCTGCAAGGTGTCCTGATGGCGCGGGCCCTGCACCTCGGTGCGCAGCCTCACCACTTCGGCAAGCAGCGGCACGGCCTGTTCGTCCCGCCCGACATAGGTCAGCGTCGTGGCATAGGTGGCGATCGAATGGATCGTGTCGGGATGGTTCTCGCCCAGCACCTCGCGCCGCACTTCGAGCACCCGTTCAAAGATCGGCAGAGCCTCTTCGGCACGGCCCACCTCGATCAGTCCGCCGGCGTAATTGTTCATCGCGAACAGCGTCCGCGGATTGCGCTCGCCCAGCGTTTCGCGGAACACCGCGAGGTTCTGTTCAAGGAGCGGCAATGCCTCTTCCTCGCGTTGCAACTCCTGCAAGGCTTGCGCGTAATTGCCGCGGGCGAGGACCGTGGTGCGATCGGTCTCTCCGAAATAGGCGCGCGAGACGCGCAGCGCCTCGGCGGCATAGGGTTCAGCTTCCTCTGCACGGTAGAGATCGAGCAGGAGCACCGCGTAATTGCTCAGTGCGCGCGGCAGATAGCCATCGGCCTCGCCAGGCGAATTGCGGGTGATCTCGATAGCGAGGAGGTAGTAAGGCTCTGCCTCCTCTAGCCGTCCCAGCGCATTGAGCACCGCAGTATAAACGAAAATGCTTTCAAGCCGGTCGGGCGAGTCCGGACCATAGAGCTGTTCGGCGCGGCGCAGCGCCTCTTCGGCCAGCGGTTCGGCCTCTTTCGCGCGCCCGAGCAGGCGCAGGACATCGGCAAGGTCGCTCATCGAGGTGATCGTCGCCCTGTCCCAGTCGCCCAGCACTTCGCGGCGCAGACGCAGCGTCACACCATACATATCGGCGGCCGACTGCAGTTCGCCGCGCAGCATCAGCAGATTGGCATAGGAACTGAGCGCATCGAGCGTATCGGGGCTGCGGTCGCCGATCACCTGCCGGGCCAGAGTGAGCCCTTCGACATAGGCCCGGTCGGCCTCGTCGAGCCGTCCGGCTGCGGTCAGCACGCGGGCGTAATCGAGCACCGCAAAAATCGTGTAGGGATTGCGCTCCCCCATCGCCTCGCGGTTGATCCGCACAATTTCGCGATAGACCGGCTCTGCCTCTTCGATCCGGCCGTTCTGGAGCAGGCCGAGACCGCGCTGTTCGAGCGCCCTCAATTCGGCCACCCCGCTCTCGCCCAGCACGTCCTCGATATAGACGTCCTCGTCCTGCGCGGCGAGCGGAGCGGATAGCGCCAGCCCTGCGCATACGGCCGATATTGCGAGTTTTCTGATCAACACCCTGCTCCCCCAAGCGCCATGCCAGCTTGCAGCCATAGCGGGTTAGGGGATGGAAGGTCTTGTAAAAACTGGCCGGCGCAAACCGGCCCGGGAAAACCGGAAGGCGGCGCGTCAGCCCTGCTGGAACCAGCTATCACCTAGCGCATCGGCGACCACAGCAGCGCGCAGCGCCTCGATGCCCATGCCCTTTTCGCTGCTGGTGAGGTGCAGTTCGGGAAAGGCTGCGACGTGCTTCTTGGCTTCGTCAGCGGTCTGGTTGGCGACCCGCTCCAGCTCCGATGCCTTGATCTTGTCGGTCTTGGTGAGGACGATCCGATAGCCCACAGCGGCTTCGTCGAGCATCTTCATCATCTCGCGATCGACTTCCTTGATGCCATGACGGCTGTCGATCAGCACCAGATTGCGCGCCAGCACCGCACGGCCGCGCAAATAGCTTTTGACGAGGTTCTTCCAGCGTTCGACGACCTTCACCGGCGCCTTGGCAAAGCCGTAGCCGGGCATGTCGACGAGCCGGAACAGCGGATCGCTGCCCGCTTCGCCGCCGACATCAAAGAAATTGAGTTCCTGCGTGCGGCCCGGCGTCACCGAAGCGCGCGCAATCGCCTTGCGCCCCGTCAGCGCGTTGAGCAACGAGGACTTGCCCACGTTCGAACGCCCGCAGAACGCAATCTCCGGCGCGGTCGGTTCGGGCAGGAATTTGAGTTGCGGTGCGGACAGCAGAAAGTCCACCCGTCCCGAAAACAGGCGCGAGGCCGCGCGTTCTCGGTGCTGCTGCTCGCGCTCTTGTTCTGGCGTCATGCCCAAAGTCAGGCTCCGCTCTTTTCTGCCTTCTCGCGCTCGACCTTCTTGGCCATCTCGGCCTTCTCCTTCGCCGCCGCCGCTTTCAGCTGCGGATGCTTGGAATAAAGATACTTTTGCTGCGCGAGCGTGAGAATGTTCGAGGTGACCCAGTAGATCAGCAGGCCCGAGGCAAAGCCCGCCATCACGAACATCAGGAACCACGGCATCAGATTGAAGATCTGCTGCTGCATCGGGTCCATCGCCGACGGGTTGAGGCGGAAGGTCAGCCACATGGTAATGCCGAGCAGCACGGCGAGCACGCCGATGCCGAGGAAGCCGGACACCTCATAAGGCAGATAGCCGAACAGGTTGAGGATCGTCGCCGGATCGGGTCCCGACAAATCCTTGATATAAAGGAACGGCTCGTGGCGCATGTCGATCGACAGGATCAGCACCTTGTAGAGCGCAAAGAAGATCGGGATCTGCAGCAGCATGGGCAGACAGCCGGAGAGCGGATTGACCTTCTCCTCCTTGTACAACTCCATGATCTTTTGCTGCTGGGTCTGCTTGTCGTCCTTGTAGCGCTCCTGAATCGCTTTCATCTTGGGCTGGACGGCCTTCATCGCAGCCATCGAGGCAAAGCCCTTTTGCGCGACAGGGAACATCAGCGCGCGCACGGTGATCGTGAGCATGATGATCGCGAGGCCGAAATTCAGCACCCAGCCGTTGTAGACGCGCAGCAGCCACAAGAGCGGCTTTTCAAACCATTCGAACCAGCCCCAGCTGATCGCCTTGCCGAACAGGGTGATGCCGGATTCCTCGTACCGGTCGAGCAAGGCACTTTCCTTCGCCCCTGCGAACAGGCGCGTCGTCTGTGTCATCGAACCGCTGACGGGCACGGTCTGCGTGTCGTAGATCACGTCGGCACGGAACAGGTCATTGCCGAGCGAGCGCCAGCCTGCCGAATCGGCGGCATTGTCGCCGGGGATCAGCGCCGATGCCCAGTAATTGTCGGTAAAGCCCAACCACGCAGCAGTGCCCGCAGGATTGTCGCGGCCCAGCTCGGCCAGTTCCTCGTAGGAATTGGGATCGTAAAGCGAGCCGCCGAACACGCCGGTGGGGCCCGCATGGGCGATGAACTGGTCGGGTGTCGCTGTGGTCGACGTGCGGTTGATCAGCGCGAAGGGCTGGACAATCGCCGCGCCTTCGGAGCCGTTCTCGACGCTCTGATCGGCAGTGATCATGTAATTGTCGTCGATCGACAGGCGGACATTGTAGGTAATGCCGCTGTCATCAGTGCGCGACAGCGTGACCGGAGTTGCAGGGGTCAGCTTTTCGCCATCGGCCTGCCATACCGCATTCGAGGGCATGCGCTTGCCGCCGACGACAAAGCCGAATTCGGCAAAATACTGGCCGTCGGTGTTTTCGGGGGCGAACAGGCGGACCGGACCCGAATCCTTGTCGGTGGTCTGCTTGTAATCCTTGAGCACGAGGTCATCGATACGAGCGCCGACGAGATTGATCGAACCGGCCACACGCGGCGCATCAATCACCACGCGGTTGGGATCGGCCAGAGCGGCGGACAGATCGATCGGTCCAGCCGGTGCTGCCGTTGCATCGCCGAGATCGCCGCTGCCGCTATCGCCTGCCACGGCAGTCGTGCCGGGCGCTGCGCCCGCGTCGGTTTCGGCCACAACGGGTTCGTCGGGCTGCGGATAGAGGTATTGCATACCCATATCCCAACCGAGAATGAGCAGGCCGGAAAGCACCACGGCGAGCAGGAGATTGCGCTGGTTGTCCAAGTTCGTACCCTAGCGAGAAGTCATTCGAAGTGTGTTATGTGGGCATTACAGTAACGCGTTTCCAGCCCCTGAGATCGCCTCAGGGAACCGGGTCGTGACCGTGGCCGCCCCATGGATGGCAGCGCCCTATACGCTTTAGCGCCAACCATCCACCCTTGAGAGCACCATATTTCGTCAGCGCCTCGATCGCGTAATGGCTGCAGGAGGGCGAATAGCGGCAAGTCGGCGGCAGGATCAGCGATGGACCCAGCTGCCAGGCGCGCGCAAGGAAGATGAGGACATACTTCATGCGCGCCTGCCTCCCTCGGGTTTGCGACCGCGATTCCCACGCTGGGGGCGGCGTCCGCGGCCGCTGTCGCCCTTGCCTTCGGCAGCGCGGGCAAGCGCCTTTTCCAACTCCTCGGCCATCAGGTGAAAATCGCGCTCCACCCCGCCTGCGCGGCCGATCAGGACGTGGTCGTGATCGGCCAGCGCATGTTCGGGCAGCGCGGCGCGCAGAAGCTCGCGAAACCGCCGCTTCATCCGGTTGCGCACCACCGCATTGCCGATTTTCTTGGTAACGGTGATTCCATAACGCACGCCCGCGCCGCCATTGGGGCGGGTCAGCAGCACGAATCCGGTCCGCGCATTGCGGAGGCCCTTGTTTGCCGCGAGGAAGTCAGCGCGTTTGGTGATGACCTCAAGCATGGCTCTACTTTAGTGACTGCGTCCCGATAGAACCAACGCAAATGGCGGGAACGCAAACGGGCCCCCGAAAGGGAGCCCGCAAGCGCGACTGCGCGTCGCCGCTCATGCGGCGGAAGCCAAGCGGGCCGGATGGCCCGCGCCCGGCGCCTGAGGGCGCCAGAAAATTACGCAGAAAGCTTTTTACGACCGCGTGCACGACGGGCGCGGAGAACCTTGCGGCCACCGGGAGTCGCTTTACGCGCAAAGAAACCGTGCCGACGGGCACGCACAAGATTGCTGGGCTGGAAAGTCCGCTTCATATCGTCCTCGAATAACTGGTTCGGTATGCAGGCCTGAAGCGATCTGTTCGCCCCGATCCCTGCCACCATTGTTCGGCCAGTCGTGAAACCAGCCAAGATCAGGCGCGCGCACCTATGGCATAGCTACCCCTGAGTCAAGCAATGAGAACGCAAGGCTCGCAAGCGTCACGTTGCTCAGGTCGGTATAGGTGATCGCCGGCTGAACCGGAAGTTCCGGCATGGCCGGCTGCATCGTTGCTGCAAGGGCAAGCTCGCCCAACACAATCTTGCGGCCCGTGATCGTCTGGCTGGCAATCGTGCGCTGCGCAGCGCGCTCGGGTCGCAGCCAAGCGCGCATATCGTCGGACTGGAGCCACAGCGCGCTCGCATGCGGGACCGAATTGGTCATGGCATAGAAGTCGCGCGCGCGGGCCTCGCTCATGCCCATTTCGACATAATAGTCGAGATACATGCGGTTCGCGGGATGATCGCTGGCAAAGTCGCCAGCCTCGCGACCATAATTGTCGAGCCAGGAGTGCACCGCGAATTGCGCGCCGTCATCGACGGTGCGGGTCGCCCCTGCGAGAAACAGTTCGACCGCGCCCGACCGGACCGAGCCGCCGCGCGGCACATGCGTGGCGATTCCTGCGGCGCGAATCCGGCGGCCGACGGCGAGATTGGCTATGTCGTTGCTGGTGCCGGGGGCTTCGACCAATTCGAGCATGGCAAGCTGCGGGAAGTCGCGCAGCATCGCATCGAAGGCGTGCGGCGTATTTGTATCGGTCGGCCCGACCATCGCCGCGCTGGTCTGGCTGGTGACGATGAAGGGGCCATATTGGCCCAGCATCTGCGCAGCGCCGCGCGGTTGCTCGGGAACGGCAAAGCGCGCGGCCGAACGGCTCTCGGTAACTTTCACGCCATTGACGAAAGTGGTGGTGACAACAGGCAGCTGCGCATCGGCGGGGATCGCGGCGGCAGCTTCATCCGCAACGCGCACCCACTGGCCGCTGGCTGCGTCCCACTCTTCGACCCAGCTTTCGGTCACCACCGTGCGCGTGTGGCCATAACCCGCCGATATATCCTGCGCGAGCGCAGGGCTGCCCAGCAGCGCGGCGGCGAGAATGGCAAGAATGGCGGCAAGCTTTTGCATGCCATCAGGATTAAAACTGCCGCCCTTTTGGAATTGCCAATTTTTATGCTTGCGAAACCCTTTCGGTATCGCGCCTAGGCACTCGACAAAAGGTTCTTAACCAGTCACTTAAGCAAGTGGTGCAGCGCAATTTGGGAGAATTGCGTGGTCGCGCTTGTCAAAACGGTTGCTTACCTCGGGCTGGAGGCCCGTGCGGTCGAGGTTCAATGCCAGGTCGCGCCGGGATTGCCGCGTTTTTCGATTGTCGGCCTGCCGGATAAAGCGGTGAGCGAAAGCCGCGAGCGGGTGCAGGCGGCACTGTCCGCGATGGGCCTGTCGCTGCCACCCAAGCGCATTACGATTAACCTTTCGCCCGCCGACCTGCCGAAAGACGGCTCGCATTACGACCTTCCGATCGCTTTGGCGCTGCTTGCGGCGATGGGCGTGACCGATGCCGAACAGCTCGGCGACTGGATTGCAGTGGGCGAATTGTCATTGGATGGGCGCGTGGTCCCCTCCCCCGGTGTTCTGATCGCGGCGCTCCATGCGAGCACGCTGGAAACCGGGCTGATCTGCCCCGAAGCGCAGGGGTCGGAGGCCAAATGGGCGAGCGGCGTGCCGGTGCTCGCGCCGCGTGACCTCTCGGCACTGCTCGGCCATCTCAAAGGCTCGCAAGTGCTGCCCGATCCCTCGCGCGGCGCGGTCGAAAATGCACCCAATGCGCCCGATCTCAGACAGGTGAAGGGGCAGGAAACCGCCAAGCGCGCGCTCGAAACCGCGGCGGCGGGCGGGCACAATCTGCTCACGTTGGGAACTTCAAGACCCTTGCAAGAACTGGCGGAGTTTGAAGCAGAGTTGATCAAAGAGCTATGGCGGCGTTATCCGAAAGGTCCGCTCCAGCGGTATCCTAACAAAGGGAGTTGAGTTGGATGTTCACGCTCGGCGTCACTGATCCCCGCTGGTACCGCTTTCTCATGGAGAATCCCCAAAGCGGCCCTCTTAACTTTTGGACGCCCACGCCGTGGAAGCCAAAGTTCGCACCGGGAATGTCCTTCGGTTTCATGGTGAAGTCTCCATACCGAAAGGTCGGTGGTTTCGGGACATTTCGCACATACGAGGAAATGGACGTTAACGAAGCGTGGGCACGTTTCCGGCTTGCTAATGGAGTGCCCAGTGAAAGCGAGTTTCGCACTCGAATAATTGAGTTCGCTTCCCGTCGAAGCATAGCGCCATACGACGCTGCAAATCCTCATATTGGGTGCATCCTGCTGGATGACTGCGTGTTTTTTCCTGAAAACCAAATGGTTCGACCGGAGGATATCGATCTCGATTTTCCAAAGGAGATCGTGAAGTACAAACGCTTCTTCCAAGTGACGTGACCCCCAGCTTTCCCCCAGCTGGGATTAGAGCCGGGCAGCTTTGTTGCGCATAAGCGCGGTTGAAGCAATGGGC
>PALE01000037.1 GCA_002706445.1 Erythrobacteraceae bacterium | reverse complement strand
TCGACACGGAATTCGACCTGGCCGCCCTTGGCGTCCTTCACGGCCTGTTCCACGTTCGGGGTGACGGTGCCGAGCTTGGGGTTCGGCATCAGGCCCTTGGGGCCCAGAACCTTACCGAGACGGCCGACAACGCCCATCATGTCCGGCGTGGCGATCACGCGGTCATAGTCGAGGTTGCCGTTCTGCATGTCTTCCATGAGATCTTCAGCGCCAACCTTGTCAGCGCCTGCAGCGGTTGCCTTTTCGGCGTTGTCGCCGCGTGCGAACACGGCAACCTTCACGTCCTTGCCGGTGCCCGAGGGCAGCGAAACCATGCCGCGGACCATCTGGTCGGCGTGGCGCGGATCGACGCCGAGGTTCATGGCGACTTCGACGGTCTCGTCGAACTTGCCCTTGTGCTCGCGCAGAACCGCGAGGGCTTCGTCAACGCTGTAGAGCTTCTCGCTGTCGAGTGCGCTGAGGGTCTTCTGCTTCTTGGTCAGGGTAGCCATGTTCTTAGCCCTCCACCACGTCGAGGCCCATCGAACGCGCGGAGCCTTCGATGATGCGGGTTGCCATTTCGATGTCGTTCGCGTTCAGGTCCTTCATCTTCTGCTCGGCGATTTCAGCCAGTGCAGAACGCTTGATGGTCCCGGCCGAAACCTTGCCCGGCTCCTTCGAGCCCGACTTCAGCTTCGCAGCCTTCTTGATCAGGAAGCTCGCCGGCGGCGACTTCGTGGTGAAGGTGAAGGAACGATCGGCATAGACGGTGATCGTGGTCGGGATCGGCATGCCTTTTTCCATGCCGTCGGTCGCCGCGTTGAACGCCTTGCAGAATTCCATGATGTTCACGCCGCGCTGACCCAGTGCCGGGCCGATCGGGGGTGACGGGTTTGCGGTGCCTGCGGGCACCTGCAGCTTGATATAGCCTTCGATTTTCTTGGCCATTACTGGCTTCCTTTCGCACTTTCGCCGCGCTGTATCCAACCCGGCTCATGTTAAGCGGTCCAGCGGTTGAGCGTGCACCCAACCTCCCGCACGGATTCCCATCGATTTGACGGAAGCGGCGCACATAACGGTTTTGCGCCGTTTTGCAAGCGATTCGGGGGGGCTCCGCCAGGGCAAACCCTACAGGATGGAACACAAGGCGAAGAAGACGAGACTAGCAAGTGGGTACGCAGTAGGAAATGCGCGCTGCATTACACTGCGTTCACCACGATGTCGGCAGGTTCAAGCCCGGCGTACCAGCGCTCCCACGCCGCCGTCAGGCCGGACTCGAAATGCCGCGCATACAGAGCGGTGTCGAACAGGGGATGGGTCTGCCTGTTTGCGGCAAGCCGCGCTCGCAACGCTGCCAGCCGTGGCCGGTCTTCAGCAAGCGCAACAATCAGTGTTTCGTATTGCGCGTCGGTTTCGGTCACGAGTTCGGGCAGTCCCACAGCGCGCAACAGACTCGCCGACACTCGTGCCGCAAACTGCTCTCCGGCACGCGCCACAACCGGCAGCCCGGCCCACAAGGCATCGCTGGCGGTTGTGTGCGCGCCCATGGCAAAGCAGTCGAGGAAGAGATCTGCATGAACATGGCGGGCAAGATGTTCTGGCGAAGGCATACGTGGGGCGAACACCAGTCGTGCGGGATCGATCCCGTGTTGTGCCGCATGCTTTTGCAAATTCGCGACGGCCCGATCGTTGTCGCGATACAACCACAGCACGCTGCCGTTGATCGCATGCAGCAACCGCATCCAGATTGCGAATTCGCGCGGGGTGATCTTGTATGTCGCATTAAAGCAGCAGAACACGAACCCCTGCTCCGGCAATCCATGATCGCCACGTTCGGTTGCAAGCGGTGCGATCGGTCGCTGGTCATTGTTGGGCTGGTAGCAATGCGGCAGAAAGATCACGCGCTCTGCGACGAAACAGCGCTGGGCGGACGGAACCACCACTGGATCGGCAATCATATAATCGATGGCCGGCACACACACGGTACCCGGATAGGCGAGGTAGTGAATCTGGACCGGGGCCGGACGTCCTGCGAACAGTTCCACCCGCGAGCCAGTGGTATGGCCCTTGCGATCCAGCGCGATGTCGATACCGGCCGCATGCGCACGGGCGACGATCCGTGCATCGCTCCAGCCCGCAACATCGTGAAATTCATCGACCAGATTGCGCGCCTGGCGACGATATGCGTCCTCGGGCTGGTGCCCATAATTAAAGGCGTGCAGTTCGAACCGCTCGCGGTCGATGGCGCCAAGCAATCCGGCCATCAGATGCATCGCCGGATGATCGTGGAAATCGCTGCCGAAGATCCCGATACGCAGCCGTTCGGGGCGGGTCCTCGGGCGCGCTGGCATCGGCGCAGCAGCCGAGCGGCACTGACGCGCAGCCCATTTCCGCGAACGCTCCAGCTGGCGTTCGGGATGATCTTCAAGAGCCAGCACTCCGAACGGCGCCACCGCCGGTGTCGTAACACCCATTTGCGCAATCAACGGGCGTTCGGCGGCTATGGCATCCCAATCACACTCTTTGGCAAGCAGGTGTAGAAGTTCCACTCTCAACGCTGCATGCTCGGGCTCGCAGGCCAGCGCCGCGCGATAGGCGGCACCCGCCCGCGCCAGATCGCCATGTTCGAGTTCGAGTGCGCCAAGATTGCCATACGCACTTGCACAAGCGGGATCGGCTTCCAGCGCGCGACCATAGGCGGCGCGCGCATCTACTATTCGCCCTGCCCGCTTGAATGCATTGCCGAGGCTGATGTGCACCTCGGGCGATCGGGGTGAGACTGCACGCGCACGGTTCAGAGCCGCAATCGCTGCGGGGATGTCGTCAAGCAACGTCAGAAGACTGCCCAGATTGTTGAGCGCCTGCACATGGTCTGCATCGATCGCCAACACCGCCCGATAGCGCGCACATGCTGTCGTCAGGTCGCCTTGATCGCTGGCCAGCAGGGCGAGGTTGAAATGCGAGCCGGGATCTTCGGGTGCAAGGCGCAAGGCAGTTTCGAACGCCCGCTCGGCCTTCTCCGAAAAGCCGAGCGCCCGGGCGGCAGCCCCGGCAAAAGAATGCAGCGCAAAACTTTGGGGGAAGCGCGCGACGAGTACGGTCGCCTGCTGGTACAGGGCATCAAATTGCCGCGTGCGGTGCAGTTCGGCAAGCGCCTTGAGCACCGCTGCTTCGGGGGATGACGGGCCGGTCGACTTTACCATGCCCGTGCCGCTCAACCCAGACTTTGGCTTACTTGACCAGTTCGACCTGCTCGAAGTCGAGTTCCACCGGGGTCGCACGGCCAAAGATCGAGACCGAAACCTTGACCTTCGCCTTGTCGAAATCGAGCTCCTCGACCACGCCGTTGAAGCTCGCGAACGGGCCGTCGAGCACCTTGACGCTGTCGCCGATTTCGTAATCGACATTGACCTGCTGCTTGGGCGCGCTCTTGGCCTCTTCGACACCGCCGAAATAGCGGGCAGCCTCTTTTTCAGAGATCGGCTGCGGCTTGTTGTTGTTGCCGAGGAAGCCGGTCACCTTCGGAGTGTTCTTCACGAGGTGGTAGATGTCATCGTTCATCCGCAGCTTGGCGAGAACGTAGCCGGGCATGAACTTGCGCTCGACCTGAACCTTCTTGCCGCGCTTCACTTCGGTCACGGTTTCGGTCGGGACTTCGATTTCCTCGACGCCCTCGCTCAGACCAAGACGATCGGCCTCTGCCAGAATCGCTTCCTTGACCTTGTTTTCGAAGCCCGAATAGGCGTGGATGATGTACCAGCGCGACATAATTTGTCCTTGAAAGCTAGAGCGCTCAGGCGAGCTCGAGAAGGAAGGTGACGACGAAGTTGAACAGCGAGTCCACACCGAAGAAGAACAGCGACAGGATCACCATGAAGATAAAGACGAAGATCGCGGTGCGGATCGTCTCTTCACGGGTCGGCCACACGACCTTGCTGGTCTCGGCCCGGACCTGATTGACGAATTCGGCAATCGAGGTCTTGCGCTTCTTTTCTGCGGGTTTTTGTGCTTCGGCCATGGTAGCCTTTCGCCTTCGCGTCAGTTGAGTTTGCTTTCCGGCTTTCAGGTAGGGCCCGTCGCCGTCCGGGACAAGGTCACGGAGGGGCTTTCGAGAACTACCGATGTCGGATTGGCCGTGCAGATAGGGGGAATCGCATGGCTTGGCAAGAACTCTCGGCTTTCATCGTGGTGCAACAATTGGGGCTGGTAATGGCTCCCCCTCGCCTATAGCTTGCGCCGCTTACGAGAAGGTCGGGGGGACCGGCCTATCCTTCGGGGAACAATCAAGGGGAAGCCACCAATGGCTGCAGACGTATCTGGCGCAGAAGCCTGGATCGCACCGATTACCAATGTCTCGGACTTTATCTGGGGGGGCACGTGGAACGGAGAGCCCTTGTGGTGGTTCTCGATCGCGGGCCAGCCCATCCCGCCGATGACCATCATCCTGCTCGGCATCGGCATTTACATCATGGCCGGCCTCAAGTTTTACCCGATCCGCAAGATGGGGGCCGCGTTCAAAGGCCTTCTGGCCGGACGCAAGGGTGAAGGCGAAGGCGAGATTTCCCCGTTTGCCGCGCTTTCCACTGCGCTTTCGGGACAGGTCGGCACGGGTAATCTGGCAGGCGTTGCTACCGCCATCGCACTGGGCGGACCCGGCGCAATCTTCTGGATGTGGATCACCGCGCTGGTCGGAATGGCGCTGGCCTTTGCCGAAGGCTCGCTTGCGATCCGTTACCGCGAAACCGCCAGTGACGGCGCAAAACGCGGCGGACCGATGACCTACATCATGATGGGCCTTGGCCCGAAATGGACGTGGCTTGCGGTCGTATTCTGCATCGGCACGCTGTTTTCCGCGCTCGTCACCGGCAATTCGATTCAGGCCAATGCGGTTGCAGACGGTCTCAACGAACTGTTCGGGATCGAAGAATGGATCGGCGGCGCGATTGTTGCCGCGCTGGTCTTTGTCGTCATCATCGGCGGCATCAAGTCGATCGGCAGCGTCGCGGAAAAGGTGATCCCCTTCATGATGATCGCCTATGTCATCATGGCGATCATCGCGCTGATCATCAACATCGCGGACATTCCTGAAACATTCTATCTGATCTTCCACAGCGCCTTCAATCCGTCGGCTGCTGCGGGAGGTTTCCTTGGCGCAACGATGGTCATGGCGATCCGCGCCGGTGTCGCCCGCGGCCTGTTCTCGAACGAGGCGGGTCAGGGTTCGACCGCGATCGCCCACGCCGTTGCGCAGACCGACGATCCCGAAACGCAGGGCCGCATGGCGATGCTCGGCACCTTCATCGATACCATCGTGATCTGCACCATGACCGCGTTGGTCATCCTCACCGTGCGCGGCGATTTCACCGCAGGCGGCGAAGCGGTGCTCCACGCATGGCAATCGGACCGCGTCGGCTTCGAGATGACCAGCGGTGCGTTCGCCGCTGCTTTCCCGACGCAGATTGCAGGGATCGCCATCGGCACGCTGATCGCCAGCACGGCGCTGATCCTGTTCGTGTTCACCACGCTGTTGACGTGGAGCTATTACGGCGAGCGGGCGATCACCTTCCTCTACGACCGTATCCCGGGCTCGAACCGTGGCGGCGAGAAGGTGCTGCATATCGGCTGGCGCGTGGTGTGGTGCCTCGTGATCTTCCTTGCCGCAGCGCAGCCTTCGGAACTGGTGTGGCGACTGGGCGACATCTCCAACGCTGCAATGGCACTGCCCAACCTGCTGGCACTGCTGCTGCTGTCGGGCGTGGTGTTCAAGCTGGCGAGCGGGGACAAGGCCGCTGGCAAGAACTTCCACGCGGACACACCCGAAGAGCCCAACGAGTACTAAGGGCCTTCAGGGGAAACGAAACGGGGGCGCCTCACTCGCTGAAGCGCCCCCTCCCCCCATCGACCGGCCACGACCGGTCGAAAGCAATCCTGTATAACTCTAGTGCCAGCCGAGCAGACGCTCGAACCAGTTGGGCTCGTGCATCGAGCGCACCGGGCCATAGGTCAGCGCCCGCAGCGACGGGTCGCTGTAGGGGCGCGGGCTGACCCATTGATCGGGCTTGGAAGAGCGGAAGCTGTGATGGCTCATAATCGTCACTCCTGTTTGGTGGTGCAACCCGCCTTTCGGCTCGTCGCTGTAATCGCACGCTTCGCCTAGCCGGTTCCTGAGCGATCCGGTCGGCTTGCGTTCATCTCCCCCCGCATGATGGCTTCCCGGAAAAGACCCCCCGCCATTGCTGGCGGGGGGATAAGTTGACGACGGGTCCCTACCCGCCGTTCGGGTCGCCTCGGAAAACTGGTCGGGGGCAAACCCGGATTGCCTTGCTACACTGGAAGCAGCACCCCCCCGGTCCGCCCCCGTACGGACCGGCCCCAGGCAATCCGGGCCAACTGTTCAATCGTTCAATTCCTCATCGAGCGTGTCGCCCTTCGTTGAGGCGGTTATGACGGCTTTGCGATTCGCCCGCAGTGATGCCCATCACAGCGCAAAGATTTTTCTTTCGCGCGGTGGGCTGTAGAGGATTCTGGCCGGTCGCAGGCAGTCGGGCGCGAAGGGGGAATATGGACGATTACGAGCAATTGATTGCGCGACTGGAGCCGGGCACGCTGTTGCGCGCGCTCGCGCCGCAACAGCTGGAAGATCTGCTGGCGCGCTCGACGAGAGTCGATCTCAAGCGCGGTCAGACCATCATCGAACAGGGCGACGAGAACGGCGATTTCGCGGTCTTCATCCTGTCGGGCACGGTCAAGGTGTCGATGGTCAGCGCGACGGGCCGTGAGATCATCCTCAGCTACAGCAGCGCAGGCGATGTGGTGGGCGAGATCGCCATGCTCGACCAGCAACCGCGCACCGCGACCGTCAGCGCGACTGAGCCGACCAGCGTGCTCGTCATTCCTGCAAGCGCGTTTCAGGCCGCAGCCTTGGCGAACCCTGCATCGATGGCGGGCGTCATGCGCGCGCTTGCGAGCCGCGTGCGGCAGCTTAATCTCGTGGTCGAAAGCGACCGCACTTTCTCGATGGCTCCCCGCCTTGCGCGTGCGCTGGTGCGGCTGCTCGATCCGGCAGACCCGGACGGTCGCCGATTACGGCTCTATCCCAGCCAGAGCGACCTCGGCGCTTTTGCCGGAATCGCCCGCGAGAACGTCAGCCGGTTGATGTCCGACTGGGAAGAGCGCGGCATCGTGCGCCGCTCCGACCGAGCGCTGGAGATCGTCGACCGCGAATATCTCGAGCTGCTGGCGGAATTCGGCGCAGAGGAATGAAGCGGCGTTAGCGCAGCAATAGCCGTTCGAGCAGGCTGGGTTCGTGCATGGGACGGATCTTGCCGTGCTTGTGACGGCGCATCACGCCTGTATCGCTGGCGCGGCAAAGCGCGCTGTTGTCGGGGCAGGCGAAAGGGGCGGATGTTCTAAACACAGGCTTGCTCCATCGGGTGGCTAGGAGCTGCCAATCTGCGGCGAGAGCTTCGAGAAAATCCGACCCGAGCCCCACGCGATTACCCGTAGATTCGCCGAATCGCTTGAAATGCCGAAGCCCACAACGCCAAAGGCGTCGCAAGCGCGACCGGCCGCCCGGAAGGGTGTCCCCGAAGGGGACGGGCCCCTGGAGGATAGCCAAGCCGCCGGATGGCGGCGCCGGCGCTTGAGGACAATAAAAAGGAAATGGCAGGGGTGACAGGATTCGAACCCGTGGCCCTCGGTTTTGGAGACCGATGCTCTACCAGCTGAGCTACACCCCTGCAGGAGCCGCGCGCTTTATCCGAGCCTTTCGCATTAGGCAACACGTCATTGCCTCCTTCTGTCGCTTCTGACCTAGCGCGCCCGCAGGGCGCTGGTACAAGGCGCGCTGTTATGCACTCGCCCCTGCGCGCCCCTATCCCGGTCGAGACCCTGCTGCTGGCCTATCGCAGCGGGATTTTCCCGATGGCCGACACGCGCGAGGATCAGGATATTTTCTGGGTCGAGCCGCGCGATCGGGCAGTGATCCCGCTGGAGGGGCTACACGTTTCGAAAAGCCTGAAGAAAGTGCTGCGGACGGACCGATTCGCCGTGACGCTCGACGCAGCGTTCGGCGATGTCATCCGCGCCTGCTCCGCACCGCGACCGGGCCATCCCGAAAGCTGGATCAGCGGGCGAATCGTCGACAGCTACGAACAATTGCACGAAGCAGGTCACGCCCATTCGATCGAATGCTGGAACATCGCGGCAGACGGCACACGCGCGCTTGTCGGCGGACTCTACGGCGTTACTTTCGACAAGGTGTTCTGCGGCGAGAGCATGTTTTCCCGCGCCGACAATGCCAGCAAGGTTGCGCTGTGCTGGCTCGTCGCCTTGCTGCGCGAGGCAGGCTATGCGCTGCTCGACTGCCAGTTCATGACCGATCACCTCGCCTCGATGGGCGCGTGCGAATTGCCGCAGAAGGATTATCTGAAGCTGGTGCAGGCGGCACGAGGCAAACCCGATTTGCCGCTGGCGGCAGCCTACCAACGCTTTGCGTCAGACGATCACTCGTCGCCCGGGAAGCTCATTGCGCAATCCTTGACCCAAACGTCGTAGATCGGATGTTCGACGATGTTGAGGCTGGGGTTCTCCTTGAACAGCCAGCCTGAAAAAATGCGCCTGTGCGTATCCTGCCCTCGCTCGCGCACATCGACCTGCACAAACGCGCCGGTGTCCTGCGGGAATTCATAAGGAGCGGTGCGCTCGCACGCTTCCAGCCGGATGATGACCGGCCCTTCCTCGACGCTTTCGCCAGGTTTCAGTTCGAAATCCTGGCTGACATTGTTGCGCTTGTTGAGAAGGCCGATGGTCGCCACGCGCTCGGCCATGGGCGTTGCGTCGGCGGCTTCGGTCGGAGCTTCGGTTGGGGCCTCTGCGGGCGAAGCGGCCTCGTCGATCGGCACCTGCACCGCATCAACCGGCCCGTCGCCCTCGCTCTCGCCGCAAGCGGCCAGCGACAGTGCCGCAAGGCAAAGGATGGACGCGCGCATCACGGCAGCGTTCAGCCCTCGGGGCTCCACGCCTCGTAATCGCCGACTGCCGCCGCACGTTTGCCGCCGCGTTCGAGCGCGCCCTGCGGGCGATAAGCCTCGGGCGTGCCGGTGGCGTTGGGGGTGTAATCGGCCTCCCACACCTTGGCAGGCGGCAGAAAGCTTTCGGGAACATCGTCAAACGCGCCGTGCAGCCAGCCGTGCCATTCGCTCGGCACGCGGCTCGCATCATTGGCGCCGTTGTAGATTACCCAGCGGCGTTCGTTCTTGGTGTAGGAGCCGAGATTCGGCCCGTCCTTGCCTTTGGAGCGGTAATATTTGTTACCCTCGGCATCGGTCCCGACATGTTCGCCACCGACGCGCGTAGCCCACCAATGCGTGCCCAGCGTACCGCCGTCCCACCAGGTGAAGATTTTTCCGAAGATTCCCATGCGGCGCGGTTACTGCGTTTCGCAGCGCGCTTCAAGCACGGGAGAAAACCAAAGTGCCGGAATTTTCGCACCAGATGTTGCAGATACGCTGCAACGGCCCGCAGGGCCGCGAGCGCGACTGCGCGCCCGCAGGTGCTCGAAGCGAAGCAAAGGAGTGGCACCGAGGAGATCGCCGGTCCGGGCGAACCTTTACAAAGACGCGTCCTCGGGCAATTCCCATTCGACCAGATCGCCGGGCTTGATACCCAGTTCCTCCGAGCGTCCGCCGCGAATCTCGAACACCGCGAGCGCGGGGCCGTCCGACGGGATGCTGGCGACCGAATAGGGTTCGCCGTAGCCGATATTGGTGATGCGGTTGTCCGGCCCGATGAAAATCAGGTCGAGCGGCAGCGGCGTGTTCTTCATCCAGAAACTGCGCGCCTGCGGGACGTAAGAAGGAAAGATCATGCCCTCGTTATCGCCCAGCACGGTGCGGAACATCAGTCCGCGCGCCTGTTCCTGCTGCGTGGCGGCGACTTCGGTGGTGAAGCTGTGGCGTTCTTCCCCGCTCACTACGGTGACTTCGATCAGCGTCAGGCCGCTTTCGGGATGGGTCGCTGCCTCGGTCTGGGCTGCCGGAACCACCGCAGGCTCACCCGCCGCACCCGAAGGCGAGCAGGCCGCCAGCATCACGACCACCGGCAAGAGCAGGTGCGGGCATGGCATCGGCGGCGTGTAATCAAATATCGCCAAGGTCTTCGGCCTCCTCAAGCCATTGTTCGACAATCTCTTCGCTGGCCGCATCGATGATGAAGCCTGCGTGGTCATATAAGTGGCCTGCACGCAGCATGGCCGCAACCTGTTTCTCGCGGCGCTTGTGGCGCGCTTCGTGCGGCTCGTCTTCCTCGGGAGGAAGGCCGAACGGGCCGAAGCGCCGCTTCTTCGCCAGCAGCACCGCCGCGCGCCGGCTTGCCGCCTCGCCGGGCACATGGTCGCTGCGGACCTGCTCTTCGACCCCTGCTGCCCACAGCGCCTGCTCGACCCGCCTCGCGCCGTATCCGCGTGCGGTCAGATCGCGCGATTTGGCGTGCGCGTAGGCATCGTCATCGACATAGCCGAGTTCGATCAGACGGGTCACAATCCCCGCCACATCAAGCTCGCGCACCCGCCCGTCCTCGTCTTCGGCAACGCCGCGTTCGCGGATCTTTCGTGCCAGATAGGCTTCGACTTTCGCCCCGGTAGTGGAAAACCTTGCAACATATGCAAGTGCCAGATCCTTCAGCGAAGTCTCGTCCAGCGGGCGCGATCTTCGCGGTTTTTTGGCGGATTTCCGCCGCTCGGGACGTGCATCATGGTCGCCCTCAGGACGTCCTGTGCCGCTACCGGGCGATGACGTTTTACTTTCCCTTGAAACCATTTCGCCTTATTCGTGCCACAGTCCTTATCAAATGGGAAAGATTGGGGCCAAATGGCACTGCTGCCACTCGGCCGAGGATGGAATAACGCGCGCAACGCCGCGCAGCAATTGGACGGGTATCGCTGACAATATGAACGACGCTGCGACCGACACCGCACTCGTGCCGACACCGAACGATTGCGACCTGCCGCGCATCCGCGCGCAGTTTGCGACCTTCAATGAGGCTATCGACTACGCCGCCCGCTCGAAGAAGGGGCTGAACTTCCACGACATGCGTGGACAGCTGGAGCGGGTCTATCCCTATTCGGAAATGCGCGAAGACGCGATCGAGATGGCTTATCGCCTGATCGCATGGGGCATCAAGCCGCAGGACCGCGTCGCACTGATCGCGGAAACCGGCGCCGATTTCGCCGCGCTGTTCTGCGCCTGCGTCTACGCCGGTGCATGGCCGGTTCCGCTGCCGCTGCCGACGACCTTCGGCGGCAAGGAAAGCTATATCGACCAGCTTGCGGTCCAGCTGATGAGCAGCGATCCCAAGCTGCTGCTCTACCCCGCCGAAATCGGCGAGATGGCCGCGGCCGCTGCGCAGCGTCAGGGTTGTGCGGGCGAAAGCTACGAAGATTTCAGCACGCGCGCCGCCGGGGAAGTCTCGCTGCCCGAGGTTTCGCCCGACGATATTTGCTATCTGCAATATTCCTCCGGCTCGACCCGTTTCCCCACCGGGGTTGCCGTCACGCACAAGGCGCTGCTGCACAATCTTTACGGCCATGCAGAATCGATGGACCTTGGCGAGAACGACCGCTGCGTCAGCTGGCTGCCGTGGTATCACGACATGGGTCTGGTCGGCTGCTTCCTGTCGCTGATCGCGAACCAGTTTTCGGTCGATTTCCTCAAGCCCGATGCCTTTGCGCGCCGTCCGCTGGCGTGGCTCGACATGATCAGCCGTAACAAGGGCAACACCGTCTCCTATTCGCCGACCTTCGGCTATGACATTTGCGCGCGCCGCATTTCGAGCCAGTCGAACGTCGCCGAACGCTTCGACCTGTCGCGCTGGCGGCTCGCGGGCAATGGCGCGGACATGATCCGTCCCGATGTCATGCAGCAATTCGTCAACGCCTTTGCGCCCGCAGGATTCAAGGCGAAGGCCTTTACCCCGTCCTATGGCCTTGCCGAGGCGGTTCTCGCCGTCACCGTCATGCCGCCGGGCGAAGGGATTCGCGTCGAACTGGTCGAGGAAGAGCGCCTTTCGGGCACGCCGCGCGATATCTCGCGCCCCGCGCGCTACCGCGCCATCGTCAATTGCGGCAAACCCCTGCCCGATATGGAAGTCGTCATTCTCGGCGAGAACGGCAAACCGCGCGGCGACCACCAGATCGGCAAGGTCTGGTGCCGTGGCCCCTCGGTCATGCACTCCTATTTCCGCAATCCCGAAGCGACCGAGGAATGCCTCGTGCCGAGCGAAGACGGTTCGGGCAACTGGCTCGACACCGGCGACATGGGCTATCTTGCCGACGGCTATCTGTTCATCGTCGGCCGCGCCAAGGACATGATCATCATCAACGGCAAGAACCACTGGCCGCAGGATATCGAGTGGGCGGTCGAACAGCTGCCCGGCTTCAACCATGGCGACATCGCCGCTTTCGCGGTCGAGACCGACAATGGCGAGGAAGCCCCCGCAGTTTTGGTCCATTGCCGCGTTGCCGACCCGGTTGAACGGGTCAAGCTGCGCGAGCAGATCGCGGACAAGGTCCGTTCGGTCACCGGCATGAGCTGCGTGGTCGAGCTGGTCCCGCCGCGCACACTGCCGCGCACGTCCTCGGGCAAACTCAGCCGCGCCAAGGCGAAGAAGCTCTATCTGTCGGGCGAGATCGTCCCGATCGATCTGGCGGCGTAATTTGCGTTTCGCTCGCCCGTCCGGGCGAGCGTCCTCGGTGCTATTCCCTCCGCTACGCTACGGGGCACCTGCGGGCGCGCGCTTGCGCTTGCGGACCCTTGCGGGTCCGATACGTTCGCTATGTCGCCGGACACGTTTTGAGCTTGTCGAACTGACAAAGCGCGCGCTGCGCTCTTAATTACCGCCCCAATCCGCTCTGAGCGGGCCGCCAGCGGGTTGCACCGTCACGCTCACACCGCGCCCTGCAAGCAGTTCTGCGGCCTGCGATGCTTGCGCCTGCGGTCCTTCGAGCACGATGGGCAGATCGATGCGCTTGGATGCCCATTCCACCGTTGCCAGCGCCTGTGCGCCCTCGGGAGTGGGGCCATCCTCGTCGAAGCCGATGTTCTGCGGCAATTGGACAATCGGCGGCAGCAATTCGATCACCCAGTCGGGTTCGGTCGCGGCGATGCGCTGTTCGAGTGCGCGATAGGCTGACAAGGTTGCGCCTTCGAGCACTTCGGCACGCACTGTCGCGCGGCGGCGGGTGCGGTCCACGGTCACATCGCCCTCGGAAACGCCCGCCACCAGCGCAAGCCGTTTGGCAAGGTCATCGGCGCGCTCGATCGCGGCGGCTTCCTCGTTTGCGCGGGCAGCGGAAAGCTGCGCCTGCTCGGCCGCGCTCGCGCTCGTGCCGACCTGATACTGCACCAGATTAAGCTCCACCGGACGGCGCAATTGCTGGGTCAGGGCTCGTTCTGTCTCGCCCTCTGCATCGGGATTGAGACGCGGGGTAAGCACGGTTGCATCGACCGTTATCACTTCATCGCCAAAATCGATGCTCAGCCCGTCGAGCAAGGCGCGATTGGGGAAGTTCTCGAGGATTTCATTGCGGGTAATGCGCTGCGCATTGGTTTCCTCGGCGATCTGGATCAGCGAGAGCGCCAACGGCACGGCAAGGCCGATGAAGACGGCAACGATCACGAAATTCTGGAACTGCGACTGGCGCTGCGAAAGCGTGGTCTTGAAACCATAGAGCCGCGCCATGCCCCATGCGGTCAACGCGATGGTGATGAGGTTGGTGACGTAAAGCAGCAGCGCGCCCGAAAACACCGTCCAGTTGAGCGTCGCCAGACCAAAGCCGACGGTCGCGAGCGGAGGCATCAAGGCGGTCGCAATCGCCACGCCGACGATCGTGCCCTCGCGCCCGCGGATCATCGCATATGCGCCCGCTAGTGCGGAAAACAGCGCCACGAACAGGTCGAACAGATTGGGCTGGGTGCGCGCCGCGATCTCGGGCGTGATGGTCTGGATCGGGGACATATAGACCAGCAGCCCCGTCAGTCCGACCGCCATGACCGTGCCCCACGCAAGACTGCGCGCCGATTGCCGCAGCCAGTGGTAGTCACCAATTGCGAGCGCAAAGCCTAGGCCCATGATCGGCCCCATCAGCGGCGAGAGAAGCATGGCGCCGATCACAACCGCAGGCGACGACAGCAGCAGACCGAGCACCGCGATGCCTGCGCTCATGGCAGTCATGAACAGGTAGCGCTCGCTCATCAGGCAGTCTTCGCGCCGCCGCTCGATCACCTCGGCCTGATCGACCGTCCCGACAACGTCTTCGAGCCACCAGCGCTTGACCGAAAACAGCACGCGCGTGAACGACATGCCTTCGCCCGAAAAAGGCGAAGCCGTGCGATTGGGAAGCGGCGTGTGCCCGAGGCTCGACGGAGCCTGAGGCGCATCGGGTGAAGTGGTGTCGCCGCCTTTTGCGGTATTTTCGGTGCCTGACATTTGCGCTTCTTTAGGGATAAAGCCGCGCCAGTGGAAGCAGTTAGGCGAGCGCGCACAATCCTCCGCCGAATTGCGCGTTGGCTTGGCGCAGGCAAACGCGCTACGCTCTTCACTTGAACAACGTGTCTTAGATCACTAATACAGTAGTCAAGCAGGGTTCGGGCGAGGTTTACTTCCTCCCCTTGCCCCAAGGGAGCAAAACGAGAGCGCATGAGCACCGAGACGACACCAGAGACCAAAATCGCCACCGCGACCAAGGAAGCAACAGAGTTCACGCTGACGCCGCCCGATCCGGTGCCTGACGTCGCGCCCGAAAAGGCAGCAGGCCTCGTCCCGGTTTCGACCGAGCAGAAGTCGAAGCTTGAAAGCAAGGTCGATTCCTTCGTGGCCGATCTCGTCTCGGTCGATGCCAATTCGCCCGCTTTCGGTGAAAAGGTCGACCAGATCACGCGCATGGGTCAGGAACAGATCCGCGCTGCTGCGGGCCATTCGAACCGCTTCCTCGATCGTCCGGTGCGCGCGATGGATGCCGATAGTTCGGTGGGCAAGGACCTTGCCGAGCTGCGCCGCACGGTCGAAGAGCTCGATCCGGGCCGCAAGAACAATCTGCTCGCCCCGCGCAAGCTGTTCGGCATCATCCCCTTCGGCAACAAGCTGAAGAACTATTTCGACAGCTACACCTCGTCGCAATCGCACATCCAGTCGATCCTCAAGAGCCTCGAGGGCGGCAAGAAGGAACTGATCCTCGACAATTCCGAGATCGACAACGAACGCGCCAAGCTGTGGGAAGCCATGGGCGAGCTGGAGCAGATGATCCACATCGCCAAGAAGCTCGACGAAAAGCTTGAGGCGAAAGCGCTCGAACTCGACAGCTCGGACCCCGAAAAGGCCAAGGCGCTGCGCGAATCCGCGCTGTTTTACGTCCGCCAACGCACGCAGGACCTGCTGACGCAAATGGCTGTGAGCGTGCAGGGCTATCTCGCACTCGACCTTGTGAAAAAGAACAATGTCGAACTGGTGAAGGGCGTCGATCGCGCTTCGACCACCACGGTCGGCGCGCTGCGCACCGCTGTTACCGTCGCGCAGGCGATGACCAATCAGAAGCTGGTGCTGCAACAGATCACCTCGCTGAACGAGACGACCACCAACATCATCGATTCCACCAGCACGCTGCTGCGCGAACAGACCGCGCAGATCCACGAGCAGGCGGCATCGAGCACGATCCCGCTCGAAACGCTCCAGCGCGCGTTCCAGAACATTTACGACACGATGGACGAGGTCGACAACTTCAAGGTCCGCGCGCTCGAAAGCATGAAGCAGACCGTGGGCGTGTTGTCGGACGAGGTCGAGAAGTCCAAGGGCTATATCGCCCGCGCCGAAGGTCAGGCGCAGGCTCAGGCCAAAGTCGCGAGCAACCCGTCGCTGCTGGCGCTCGATAGCTGAACGGAAAGAGACGCGTGCAGGAAACCCCCGATCAAACCCTTGCCGCCGCAAAACGCTCGCTGGTGACCCAGCAGCAGGGCGGCACGCACCGCCCCGGTGTCGGCTCCGGCAAGCGCGCGAGCATTGGCAAAGGCAGCGCGCAGGCCAAGTTCCAGCACCTGCTGAAGCGCGGCGCCTGGCTCGCGGCGGCGCTGTTTGCGATTTACATCGCGACCGGCGTGATCGGCTTTGTGATCGGTGGAATCGGTTTCTGGGGCGTCATGGCGTTGATGCTGGCAACCGTAGTCGCTGTGGGTGTGTTTGCCATGGCCCCCACTCCCAAACCGCCCAAACGCGCTGAAATCCGTCAGGGCAATCCGCAGCAAATGGTAAGCCGCGCCGAGCTCTGGCTCGAAGCGCAGCGCCCGTCGCTGCCGCCTGCGGCACAGGTCGTGGTCGATCAACTCGGCGTGCAGCTCGATGCGCTGGGGCTGCAGTTGCAGCATCTCGACGACAGCCATCCGGCGATGGACGAGGTGCGCGAACTGGTGGGCGAGTACATCCCCGAGACCATCGACAATTACCGCAAGATTCCCGCTCACATGCGCGGTGAGGAGCACACCGGCAAGACCGCTGACGAACGCCTCACAGAAAGCCTGACGCGGCTATCGGGCGAGGTCGACCGCGTGACGCGCAAGCTGGCCGAGGGCGCGCTTGACGATCTGGCAGTGAAGTCGCGCTATCTCGAGTACCGCTATGGCGGCGACGATCTGATCGCGGATATGAGCGGCGAGGGTCAGGGATCGGGCGTGCCGCTCCCCGATTTCGCCGCACACGAACAGAAGGCTCCCCGCTAGATGCGCGTTGCACTCCCCCACTCGCTGGGCCGCGAAGAATTGCGTCGCCGCATGCACGAACACGGTCACGAGATCTCCGATCAATTCCCCGCAGGCATGGCGACGGTCGAGACCGAGTGGCCGCACGAGGACCGCATGAACCTCCACATCACCGCCATGGGACAACAGATCGAAGGCGGGATCGACGTGGGCGATGACGAGGTCGTGATCGAACTCGACCTGCCCGGCATGCTGGGCATGATGCGCGGAACGATTGAAGGTGCGGTGCGGAAATACGGCACCAGAATGCTCGAAAAGAGCTGAAGCGTCAGGCTGCGCGGGTCAGCAGCGTTATTCCGGCATCGCTGAAATCGAGCGTGTCGAGCGACGCTGCATAGAGGCATTCGCCTGCCGCCGCGCTTTCCTTGCCGTCGCGTGTCGCAAGGGCGCCCGACAGCGGCAGCGCCAGTAATGCGCCGGGATAAGCCGAAGCAATCTCTGCATCGGGAGCGCCTTCGATCCGGTCGAGCCTGAAATGCGCACCATCGACCAGCACCTGCCCGCGTTCGGCCACGCTCGATCTGTGCTCGGCCGGATAAGGCGTGCCTTGCGCCACCGCGAGCGCCCGTTCGAGGTGCAATTCGCGCGGGCGGCCATAGTCGTAAAGGCGAAAGGTCGTGTCCGAGTTCTGCTGCACTTCGACCAGCGAGAGGCCGGGGCCGATGGCATGCACAGTGCCTGCGGGCAGGTAGAATATGTCCCCTGCCGCAGCATCGTGCCATGTCAACAACTGCTCAATCGACCCATCGCGCGCGGCGGCTTCGATCTGGTCCGGCGTAAGCGGCTCGTTAAAGCCGATTGCCAGCTTCGCCCCCGGCTCGGCATCGAGCACCAGCCAGCATTCTTCCTTGCCATCCTCACCCGCCAGCGCCTGCGCGTCGGAGGGGTGGACCTGCACCGACAGCTTTTCGCTGGTGAAGAGGTATTTGACCAGCAATTGCGGCAGCTCGGGCGGCGGCTTGAACCAGATTTCACCGATCCGCTTACCCTGCGGCGCCGAAAAAGGCGCGGGCAGCGCTTCGCGGCCCCAGACCTTCTCGACCATGAGAGTGGGCAAGCGGCGCGCGGTCACTGGTTGGACGCTCCGGGCAGTTTGCCGACCTTTTGCGCGCCGTCGCGCGTGGTCACCAGCACCTCGCCATCGGACACCACGATCACGACGTCCTCGAGCCCGACCGCCGATATGCGCGGCCCGTCGCTCATGGCGAGAACATTACGGCAATCGCTGAGATCGGCCTGCGCCCCACGCACCGTATTGCCATCGGAATCGCTTTCGAGCGCTTCGTGCAGGGCTGCCCAATTGCCGATATCGGACCAGCCCATGTCGGCCGGCACCATGGCGGCGCGTGCGGTGTTTTCCATCACCGCATAGTCGATGGAATCGCCCTCGATCGCGGCGAACACATCGGCGTCGGGGTGGAAGCGCGAGCCGTCTTTGCGGCCCTTGGCAACGGCTTCGCGGACCGCCTCTGCCATGGCAGGGCGATGCGCGGAGAGTTCGGCGAGCAAGGCGCCCGCGCGGAAGGCAAAGATGCCTCCATTCCAGCTGTATTCGCCGCTCGCCAGATAATCCTTCGCGCGCGCGAGATCCGGCTTTTCGACGAATTGCGCAAGGGCATAGCCCCCCGCCAGCGGCTCGCCGCGGCGGATATAGCCATAGCCTGTCTCGGGCCGGTCGGGCGCGATACCGAAGCTGACGAGGTAATCATCCGCCGCCAGTGCCGCCGCTGCGAGAGCCGCGCTGCGAAAGGCGGCTTCGTCGGCAATGTGGTGGTCGCTCGGGCAGACCAGCATGATGTCATCGGGCGGGAGCAGCGCAGCGGCAAGCGCGATCGCGGGCGCGGTGTTGCGCGCAGAAGGCTCCACGATCAGGCGATGTTTGCCCCCGTGCATCTGCGCGGTGATGAGTTCACCATGCGCCGCGCCTGCCACGATGATCGGAGCGGCAAAGCGCGCATGGCCTGCAACGCGTCCGACCGCCTGTTCGAACAGGGTCGTCTCGCCCACCAGCGGCAGGAACGGCTTGGGGCAGGTCTTGCGGCTCACCGGCCACAGCCGTGTGCCGCTGCCGCCGCACAGGATTACAGGATGAATGGCGCGCTCGTCAGTCATGGTTAGCGGCTTTAGCATCCGGAGTGTGTAAAGCCAGTGAAGAGCGCCGCAAATCTGCCGCATTCTCGCACCGCTTCGGCGCTATCTCTCCCTGAAATCAACGCGGTAGCCATAGCGTGCTTCGACCGGCTCCCCTGCCCGCGTGCGTGCCGGATTGAAGCGGATCTTTTCGATCACCAATCCGCACACCAGCGAAGTCGTCTCCGCATCCGCCGAACTGCGCGCCACCGAACAATTGCGCGCGCGGCCATCGGTGGTGACGGTGAAGACCACTGTGACCGAAGTCCCGAACCGCGTTTCGCGCCCGCCTTCGGGCACCGGGAAGTCCCGGCGCGGGTCGAGCGTGCCCGAGCGCACAGTGGGCCGCTCTGCAACGCCATTGCCCTGCCCGCCGCCGCCATTGCCGCTGCCCGTGCCCAGCCCGTCACCCTGTGCCCCGGTCCCATCGCCCGAATCCTGCGCGCCCGAACGCGTTGCGGTTCCGGTCGACGAGGCTTGCGGGCGCGGCTCGGGATTGCGCTCGATCCGCGATGTCGGCGCGGTCACCGGCTGCGGCACGGCATCTTCACCCGGCGCACCGGCGGCGCCTTCGTCGGGTTCGGGATCGGTGACCGGCTCGGGATCGGGCGTGGTGACGATCACGGTTAACCCGTCGAGCACCTGCTGTTCGACCGAGCGGGTGATATCGGGCGCGAGAAAACGCGCCAGACCATACAGCACGAGCACATGAAACAGCACAATCGCGACGATCAGCGGCCAGCGCGGACCTTTCGGTTTTCCCTGATAGCGGGACGGGGATTGGGTCATCTATCTTGTGCCATAAATATCTTGGAGGTGGAGTACGGTTTGGGCACGGTCGGGCTGGGCCCCGAACATCTCCTACACCAGTTCTCCAATGATTGGCGATGGAGCAAACGATCAAAGCCGCAAATTCGCAGCCGCCCTTTGAGGTGCAGCCTCTTCGACCCGAACAGGATCGGATGCAGCGCGCCGGGGTTCCCATGCTTGCGACAGGCCCGCCCGACATGCGCAGTCTGTTGGTCGCGCTTGCCGGAGGAGTGGTCTTCTTCGTGCTCGCGGCCCTGTGTCTTGCTCTCGCCCGCGTCTCTCCCTCGCTTGCCTCTGTATGGATGCCGAGCGCAGCGGCGGTCGCCCTGCTGCTCTTAGCACGACCGAAAAGCGAAGTCCCCGCCTATGCCGCTATCGGTCTGGCTGCTCTGAGCGCCCATCTCGGCAATGAGAGCACACTGGTCGCGGCGCTGAACTTCACACTCGCCTATCTGGTTGAAATCGCGCTTGTGATGTGGCTCGTCCGGCGTTTCTGCGCGCTGCAGCCCGATCTGACGCGGCTCGCCCACCTGGGATCGTTTCTGCAATATGGAGGCTTCATCGGGCCCATCGTTTCCATGGTCATCGCCGTGCCGATGCTGGGGGCAACCCCGAGCTCAGCGATCGCCGGTGCGAGTTCATGGTTCCTTGCTCACAGTATGGGGATGCTGCTCATCGTGCCGGCTGCACTGGTGTTGACGGCAGAGCGCGATGTCCGCGCGTCACTGCAACACACCACCACCACAACCGGCGCGGCCTTGATCCTTGGCGGCCTGGTCGGTGTGTTCCTCGTCTTCGAACAGACCGTCTATCCGCTGTTGTTCCTCGTCCCTCCGCTGACCATGCTGATCGCATTCCGGCTGGGCGCGCCGGGATGCGCCTTGTTCGTTCCCGGTATTGCCGCATTGTCCAGCCTGCTGACCTATTTGGGCCTTGGTCCGATTGCTCACAGCCTGAACGCACCGATCAGCCAAGCGCACCTGATCCAGGCCTTCGTCGCGGTCAATTTCACCACCGGCCTGCCGGTCGCAGCCATCCTTGCCGGTCGGGCGCGGATGACCAGAGAGATTGCCGAGGGCCGCAACGAGATCGCGCTGCTGACCGAGAACATCGCCGATGCCGTTCTCAAGCTCGATAACAACGGCATCTGCACCTATGTCTCGCCGTCGGTCGAAACGGTGCTCGGGCGCCCTCCTGAAGACCTGATCGGCAAGCGCGCGAACGAGCGATCGCACGAAGATGCCTATGACCGGATCGGGCAGGTGCTCGATCGCATGCTGAACGGGATCAGCCTGAAAGAACGGATCACCTATCGTCGTCTGCTTGATAGTGAGGAAGGCATGCCGGTCTTCATCGAGGCGGATTGCAGCCTCGTGATCGATCCCGAAACCGGCGAACGCCGCGGTATCGTGGTGTCTGCGCGCGATGTGACCGACCGGGTGGAGCTCGAATTGCTGCTGACCCGTGCGCGCGCCAACGCCGAAAATGCAGCACGCGCGAAAAGCGAATTTCTTGCCAATATGAGCCACGAAATCCGCACCCCCATGAACGGCGTGCTCGGTTTCGCCGAGCTTATGCTGCAAGGCGAACTCGACGAGGACAATCGCCGCTATACCGAGATGATCGTGCAGTCCGGGCGCTCGATGATGATGTTGCTCAACGATATTCTCGACCTGTCGAAAATCGAAGCGGGCGAGATTTCGATCGATAGCGAGCCGGTCGATCTGTTTGCGACCATCGCGGAATGTGCCGCGCTCCATCGCCCGACCGCCGAAAGCAAGGGTCTGGAGTTCAATTTCGCAGCGGTCCACGGCGATGAGGACGAAGAAGCTCGCGAGCCAGGGGACGATCCGCTGGACGATCCGTTCCAGCGTCCATGGGTGAAAACCGACGGGCTGCGGCTGCGGCAGATTATCCTCAACTTGGTCGGCAATGCCGTGAAGTTCACCGAAGCGGGCAAAGTTGACATCAGCTATTGGGCAGGCGCTTCCTCGATCGTGATCGAAGTGAGCGACACCGGAATCGGCATCAGCCCCAACCGGCTGAAGACGATTTTTGCGCCCTTCACCCAGGCTGAAGGCGATACGGCAAGGCGATTTGGAGGGACCGGACTGGGCCTCACCATCAGCCGCCAGCTGGCCGAACTGCTCGGCGGCACAATCGAGGTCAGCAGCGCCCTCGGAGAAGGCTCCACCTTCCGGCTCACTTTGCCCGCGGTCTATGCCACCCCGGCCAAGACCAGCATCCACGAAAGCGAACTGGTCGAGCCTGCGGACCTGCCCCAAAGCGCGCGCATCCTGCTGGTCGAGGATCACGATGTGAACCGTATGCTCGCCAGCGAAATGCTTGAACGGTGCGGGCAGCAGGTCGCCATCGCGCATGACGGGAATGAAGCGATCGCAATGGTGATCGACGCTGCCTTGCGCGACCGGCTTTACGATCTGGTCCTGATGGATATCCAGATGCCCGGCTGCGATGGCTTTGCCGCGACACGGGCGATCCGTGCCGAAGGGATCGGTCCCGATGTCATGCCGATCGTCGCTCTCACCGCAAACGCTTTCCCCGATGATATCGCCGCTGCGCGCGCTGCCGGAATGCAGGCCCATCTCGCCAAGCCGCTGGTCTTCGCCAATCTTGCGCGTGTGCTCCAGCGTTGGCTGCCCACGCGGATCGTGGACAATGAAGACGAGCATTCCGATGGCAATGCAGCGGACGTAGAAACGCCGGCGCAGCAGACCTCGCCGGTCGGTGCCACGGCCTTGCTACCGCCGCCCACCGCCGACGAAGACACGCCGTCCATCCCTTCGCAAAGCCACTCGCCTGCGTTGCTAGGGCGTTGGAACGAACGCCGCAGCGAAGCGGTCGAAGCGGTGCGCGATGCGCTCGAGCGGGGCGATCTGGGCGCAGAGCAGCGATCCGACGAGACTTTCGCGAACCTCGCCCGGCTCGTTCACAAGCTTGCGGGAACCGCAGCGATTTTCGGCGAAGCGGAACTGGGCGACAAAGCATCGGTATTCGAGCGTGCGCTGCGCGAACCCTTTGCGTCCGAACTGGTGGAAAGCCTCGCCTACGACCTGCTGTGCGTCGCCGACGATCCCGCCGACGGGTTTCAGACCGGCACCTGACCGGACAGACCGGCGCTTCGCTCGTTCCGACACGGGCCCCAAACGCAAACGGCGGGACCCGAAGGCCCCGCCGCTCGTTTTTCTCTAGCCGTGTGGCTACGAATTAGAATTCGTAACGTGCACCCAGCTGGATACGCCATGCCGACGCACCGATCGAGATAAAGTTCTGATCGTCCGGGTTGAACGAGTCGATGATGTAACGACCGTCGCTGTCCACGTCCCCGTCAACCACCGGCACGAGGCCGTTGAAGCCACCGCGCGAGCGAAGGATGTTCGCACCGCTGTCGATGAAGTTGAGGAAGTTGTTGAAGTCAGCGAACACTTCCAGACGATCGTCGGTGAGGCCGGTGAGGCTACCGATGAACGGCAGTTCCTGGCTGAAACGAACGTCCAGATCGTAGTGCCAGTCGTTGCTGCAGGTGTTGCGACGGATCGATTCACCCGGCTCGTAATCGCAGCCCGAAGCTTCGACGTAGTCGATCAGGCTCTGCACCGCAGCCGCATCCGACGACGGCGACAGGTTCGGATCGTTCACGCCGGTCGGCACATAGATCAGAGCATTGCCGCTGCCCGACGACGAGTCAGCGAAGACGCCGCCGTTGTCGAAGGTCAGGCTGTACGGACGGCCCGAACGTGCGCGGAAGAAGAAGCCGAGGCTGGTGTCGTAGCCGTCGATGAACTGCTCACGGAAGTTGATCGCCGCAGTGATGTTGTGGCGGGTTTCCGTGGTTGCAGTCGAAACGTCCGGGTTCTGACGGTCGAAGGCTGCGGTCACGTCAAAGGACGAGGTTGCAGTCGACGACTGGTTGGCACGGGCATCGTTGGCATCGGTCCAGGCGTAGCCGAACTGCACGCGGGTCGAACCGCCCGAGGTGAAGAGGCCTTCGTCGAAGGTCTTGCTCAGGATGAACGAAGCGGTGTGCGATTCAACCGGGTCGCTGTTGGTCAGCTGGATGAAGTCGTCCACGCTTGCAGTGCGGTTGTTCGAGGTGTTGCGGAAACACTCCGAAGTCACGCCGGTGTAGGTCGGCGGGGTGCCGCCTTCGCCAACCATCTGTGCGTTACAACCCGGGAAGGTCACGTCGATTGCCGCGTAGATCGGACGACCGTCAACGGTGAAGCCGTTGAGACCTTCACCGATGTTCGGCACCTGCACGAGGTCGACGAAGTTCAGCGGGTTGTTGAAGCGCGAGTAGATGTAGTCGAGCTGCAGGTTCCAGTTGCTGAAGAAGCCGGTTTCCGCACCAAAGGTGGTCTGGAAGGCGGCGCTTGCACGGGTCACGGTCGGAACCTTGAAGTCCGGCGCGGTCGACTGCGTGTCGGCACGGCCGGCAGCAGCGTCTGCTGCACCGCCGTCAACCACGCACTGCGGGAAGCCGGTGAAGGTGCCGCCGGTCACGACGTCGATCTGGCCGGTGACCGGATCGCGGGTAACTTGACCAGCGCCACAATCGAACGAGGTGCCGAGCGCGCTCGAGAAACCGTTGTTCGAGAAAGCGTTGGAGAAATACACCACCGGGTCACCGCCCGAGAACTTGCCGACGCCCACGGTCAGGCGGCTGTCGGAGAAGAAGCCCTCGTTGAAGAACTCGTAGGTGGCCGAGAGACGCGGCAGGAAGACCGGGTCAATGCGACCGAACGAGTTGGCATTGGTGAAACCGAAACGGTTCAGGAACTGCGGGTTCGCGGTCGGTGCGTCGCCGTCATAGATCTGTGCGCGGATACCGGCGTTGATCGAAAGCTGGTCCGACGCCTGATATTCGTCCTGGATGTAGAACGAATAGATCTGGCGGCTGAAGCGTGCGGCGGCATTGTTGATGTCGCCGTCGATCGCTGCGTTGATGTCGGCAGCATAGGCCTGGCCGTTGGCGACTTCACCCGCGTCGGGGAAGAATTCGCCGCCGCCCGAAAGCAGACCTGCTTCGAAATCGTCGAAGCCTGCGAAGTAGAGCGAACCGGTCGCGTTGATGGCGAACAGGTTGAACACTTCGAGGTCGTTCACCTCGGCACCGATCTTCACGAAGTGGCCGTTGTCCGGATCGATGTTGATCTGGAAGCGGGCCTGATCAATCTTGGTGTCGAGCTGGTTGGCCGAACGGAAGATGCCCGGACCGGTCGAGAGCACACCCGGACGGGTGGTCTGGCCGGCAACCGGCAGCACGCCGACGACGAGACGCGGGGTCGGGTTTGCCGACTGCGCTTCACCGAAACCAACCGGACCCTGAACGTCGCCGACTTCGGCGCGGCTCACGCGCAGTTCGGTCGAGATCGTGTCGCTCCAGTCCGAATACAGACGGACCGAGTAGTAGTCCGAGATCGTGCCTTCGTCTTCGAAGCTGTTGAAGCCGGTGATGTTGTCGCTACCGAAGTCGCTCTCGATGTTGGTTTCTTCGAGACGCTGGTAGGTGGCTTCCAGACGGTGCTGGTCGCTGATGATCGCATCGAGACGACCGAAGTAACGCACGTTACCTTCAGCCAGAGTGGTCGGGTAACCGCCGATGTCCTGACCGTAAACGCGGTTGGCGATTTCGGCGAACTGGTCGAACTGCGCCTGGGTGATGGCGTTCGATTCATTGGTGAAGCCGCCGCCAGCGGGACCGAAGTTGTTGCCCTGGCCAAGGTCGGCTTCTTCATAACCGAACGAGAAGAACAGGCGATCGGGGATGATCGGACCCGAAAGGGTCGCGCCCCAGCGCTTTTCCGTGCTTGCGTTGAGGTTCAGGCCGTCGATCGAGTTGGCGTAGAGGCCGTCGTCGAAATAGGTGAAGAAGGCCGAACCGTGGAAACGGTTCTGACCGGCCTTGGTCACGACGTTGACGAGACAGCCGGTGAAGTCCGAATATTCGACGTCGTAGGGAGCGAATTCGACCGAAGTCTGCTCAATCACGTCGAAGGGAAGCGGCAGCGAGTTACGCGCGGCGAACGGGGTGCCGTTCAGGCCGAACACGTCCGACTGCACGATGCCGTCAACGGTGAAGGTGTTGGTACGGTCGTTACCGCCAAGGCACGAAATACGATCGACGTCGTTCGAGCTTTCGAGGCTGACGCGCGGGTCGATGCGGATGATGTCGCGAACGTCGCGGGTGATCGACGGGAAGGCTTCGAGCGTCTGGGTGTCGAACGCGGTGCCCGGGCCGACAGCGACCTGGGTAACCTGAGCGCGAGCGCCGGTGACGATGATCGTGTTGCCAGCTGCGCTTTCGGTCAGCGAGAACGAGAAACCGGTGTTGCCCGAGATGTTGGTGAAGACGTTTTCAACCGTCTGGCCTTCGAAGCCATCGGCAGTCACGGTCACGGTGTAGGGGCCGCCCGGGGGCAGCGACTGGACGCGGAAGCCGCCGTTGGGGCCGGTTTCGGCGGTGCGGACCTGTGCGGTACGCTCGTCGGTGATTGTGACGGTAGCGCCGGCGAGCGGGCCGCCGTTCGCATCGGTCACGTCGCCTTCGACGCCCGAGGTAATCTGCTGTGCCGCAACAGGTGTTGCGACGGTGGCGGCGGCAGCGGTGAGGCTGACGACGCTAGCTGCAAGGAGATATTTGATTTTCATTTATCGAAGCCCCTGAAACAGGTTTGGAGAGTGGTTGGCTGAGCGCGTCCCTATGCGCGTTGCGCTGCACAAAAAAGACTGATTTGTGACACCTTTGTGAAACGCAAGGCGCGCCCCGCCGCGCGGCGAATTATCCACAGCCGCTCGCGCGCAAGAACCCTACGGAATCTGCGGCCTTGAAGGGCAGTGTTGCACGCAAGCAACGAGGCGGGCTTTTTTATCGCAGGCCGCGCGGCACGCGGACTTCGGGCGTTGGCGGAGCGATTTTTCCCAAATCGCTCCGAGTCGCTCAGGCCAGATTAATCTCGCGGAGGCGCTGCTGAAGGAAATCATGCGCGCTGATCGGCGGCTGCGGATCGGCATCGCTGGCGCTTACACAGCTCTCCAGCGGCTCGATCAGATAGTCGGGCCGGAAGTGCAGGAAAAACGGCATCGAATAGCGCGAGCGCTGCGCCCCTTCGCCGCGCGGATTGACCACGCGGTGCGTGGTCGAACGCAGCGTTCCGGCAGTCAGCCGTTCGAGCATATCGCCGACATTGATCACCAGCGCGCCCTCGGGCACGTCGATCGCGCGCCACTCGCCCGATTTGGTGAGCAGTTCGAGCCCTGCTTCTTCGGCACCGAGCAGCAGCGTGATGGTGTTGATGTCGCCATGCGCCGCAGCGCGGATCGCGCCTTCGGGCGCTTCGGGGCCAAGCGGCGGATAGTGCAGCAAGCGCATGACCGAATTGCCGTCTTCCACCGTGGGAGCGAAGAACTGACGGTCGAGCCCGAGGTGCAGCGCAATCGCTTCGAGTACGCGGCCACCGGCGGTTTCGAACGCATCGTAGAGCGTGCTGAAAGTCTCGCGGAAACCGTCGACCTCGTCAGGCCAGATGTTCGGCGCCATGAATTCGGCGAGCGCATGACCGCGTGGGAGCGAGCGCCCGACGTGCCAGAATTCCTTGAGGTCGAAGACTTCGGCGTCCTTGGCCCGCTCGGTTCCGAACGGGGTATAGCCGCGCGCACCGCCGCCGCCGTCGATCTTGTAAGCGCGCTTTACCGGCTCGGGCAGCGCGAAGAATGCCTTGGACTTCTCTTCGGCGCGGTCGATCAGCTCCTGCGGAATACCGTGGTCGCGCACGACGGCGAAACCGTATTCGGCAAAGCTGCGGCCGAGCTCGTCGGCAATATCTTCGAGCGGCTGGGCGAGCGAAACGGAGGCGATGTTGGCTTGGTTCATGGGGGTCACATAATATCAGAGGGCGTGTGCATCCAGTGCCTACTCAAAGCGGCAGGAAGATACTCGCGAGTGCTGCGCTCATCAGATTGGCGAGGCTGCCAGCGGCGAGCGCCTTCAGACCCAGCTTGGCGATAACCGGGCGTTGGTTGGGTGCAAGGCCGCCGGTTACGGCCATCTGGATTGCGATCGACGAGAAATTGGCAAAGCCGCACAGCGCGAAAGTGACAATGGCGCGGCTGCGCTCGGTCAGTTCGCCTGCGGTCATTGCGCCCAGATCGATGAAGGCGACGAATTCGTTGAGCACCACCTTGGTCCCGAACAATCCGCCGGCAATGCGCGCCTGTTCCCAATCCGAAATGCCGATCAGGAACATGACCGGCGCAAACAGATAGCCGAGCAGTTTCTGGAAGCTCAGCGTGCTGAGCCATTCGGCGCTCTCAGCACCGAAGGGCATACCCATTGCCGATGCGGCCGAGACGATCCCCGAACCGATCCCGCCGAGCAAACCGTTGGCGAGCGCGACCAGTGCCACGAAGACCATGACCATCGCACCGACCGCAACCGCAAGCTTGACCCCGGTCTGCGTGCCTTGCGCGGCGGCTTCGATGATGTTGGCGGGACGATGCCCTTCCTCGAAGGTTTCAGCCATGTTCACTTCGTCGGCATTGCCCTGCTCGGTCAGCGCCGCCGGACCGCTTGCGCTGATGCGCGATTGCGGCAGTTCGACTTCCTCGCCGTTCTTGGCGACCATCGTCACACGGGTCTGGTCACCGGTAAGCCCCGTACCTTTCCGCAGTTCGGCCCCTGCGGCCTGCACCACGTTCGGCGCCTCGGCTTCGGGCGTGGGACGGTCGGGCATGATGATCTTTGCCATCAGGATGCCGCCGGGCGCAGACATGAAGGCGGCGGCAAGCAGGAACGGCACGGCTTCGCTGCCGATGAAGCTCGCGTAAGCGGCAAGGATCGTGCCTGCGACGCCGGCCATGCCGACGACCATCAGCGTGAACAGCCGCTCGGGCGGGAGCGCAGCGAGATAGGGGCGCACCACCAGCGGGCTTTCCGACTGGCCAACGAAGATATTGGCCGCGCTGCCCAGCGCTTCGACCTTGCTCACGCCGGTGATCCAGCCGATCGCACCGCCGACCCAGCGCACCAGCCGCTGCATGATGCCGAGGTGGTAAAGGATCGAAACGATCGCCGCGAAGAACACGATCACGGGCAGCGCAGCGATAACGAAGGTGTTGGCGAAAGGATTGTTCTCCATCGGGCCGAACACGCTGGTTATCCCGACCTTGGAGAAGTCGAGCAAAGCGATCACTCCGCCCGACAGAAACTGGATAATCGCAACGCCGAAGCCCGTGCGCAGCACCAGCAATGCCATAAAGGCCTGCAAGGCAAAGGCTGCGCCGACAACGCGAAAATTGATGTTCCGTTTGCCCGATGAAAGGGCGAAGGCGATGGCGAGGATCGCGACGATCCCGATAATGCTGAACAGCATGGAAGACACGCTTTCGGTCACGTCTGGCTTTCCCGCAGGCCGCACTCTTGCACGCGCCTGTCCCCTATTATGGTTGATCCCGTCATACGACCCGCCTTGCAGCGGCGCTGTTCGCCCCCGCGCGGGAGCACAGGCGTGGCAGCTTGTTCGCGCCTGCGCAAGAGCATCGTGCCACCCTCGCGGTTGACAGCGTGAGCGCGGCTGCTTTTCTTTTAGCAAGCTCTGGCTTACCGAATGGCCATGACAGACACGCAAACCGCCGCCCCCGCAGCACCCGCCACGGCTTCCGCCCAGCTATCCATGCCGCTCGGGATGTTCGTCTTCACCCTGCTTTACGGCGGGATGACGGTCCTTGCGGGCGTGCTGGCCTACAAGCAGGTGCAATTGTGGCCGACGCAGCTTGCGGTGGAATCGGGCATCTTTGCCTTCCTGCTGCTGGTCGTGATTTCGAGCACGCTTTCGCAGCTTTATGGCCGCCAGCGTGCGCAGAGCATCGTCTGGTGGGGATTTCTGCCGCTGCTGATCGCATCGGTGCTGATGCAGCTGGTGCTGAACCTGCCCGCATCGCCGGAAATGGCGACAGGCCGTGCCGAAGACCTCGCCGCGTTCGAGCAGGTTCACAGCACCGTCTGGCGCGTGTGGGCCGCTGGCCCTGCGGCCTATATCGTGTCGCTGCTGCTCAATGTTTGGATTTTCGACCGGCTCAAAGGCCAGGGCGAAAGCGGCACGCTGGGCCTGATGGTGCGCGGTGCGATTGCCTCGGCCTTGAGCCAGGCAATCGATTCGGTGATCTTCATCTTCCTCGCCTTTTATGGCCTGTTTCCGATCATGAACCTGATGATCGGCCAGGTGCTGGCGAAGGTGGTGCTGAGCATCGTCCTCGTGCCGCTCCTCATCACCCTGGGCGTCAAGGCAGCGCGCTGGCTCGATGCGCGCGGCGCTGAAAAGCAGGCCTAGAACTCGCTCCAGTCCTGATCGTCGGGCTCTGCCGCATAGTCCTGTTTGAGCGCGAGATTTCCCGACACCTTGGCTGTGCTTCGCGCAGGCGCGGGGAGAGCCGGCTTGGCAGGCTCGGGCGCGGGTGACGAAGCGGCGTTGGACTTGCGCATCGGCAGATAGATCGTCTCGTCCGGAGACTGCGTCCCGCTGCGCGGCAGCACCCGTTCATCGAGACGGAACTGGTTCACCAGCCCGACCAGATAGCGCGCCTGATCGGCGAGACCGCGCGCCGACGCGGTAGATTGCTCGACCATCGCCGCATTCTGCTGCGTCATGGTGTCCATCTGGGCAACCGCGGTGTTGACCTGTTCGAGATTGTTCGCCTGCGTCGATGCCCCGTCGGCGATCTGCTGGATCTGGTCGTTGACCTCACCCACGCGCGAAACAATCGCTTCGAGCAGCGTGCCGGTCTCGCCGACGAGAGTGACGCCCTCACCCACCTGGCTGGTCGATGTCGAGATCAGATGCTTGATGTCATTGGCGGCCTCGGCGCTGCGCTGGGCCAGCGCGCGCACTTCGTTGGCGACCACCGCAAAGCCCTTACCCGCGTCACCCGCACGCGCCGCCTCGACGCCCGCGTTGAGCGCGAGCAGATTGGTCTGGAAGGCAATCCCGTCGATCACGTCGATGATCTGCGTGATTTCCTTTGACGAGCTTTCGATCGAGGCCATGGCGGTGACGGCTTTCTGCACCACGTCGCCGCCCCTGCGCGCTTCCTCGTGCGTTTCACTGATAGAGCGCTGCGCTTCGGCCGCGTTGGCGGCGGCGTTGCGCACCAGATCGGTGACCTGGTTCATCGCCGCAGCGGTTTCTTCAAGGCTCGCCGCCTGGCTTTCGTTGCGCTGCGAGAGGTCATCGGTCGCCACACGAATTTCGTCCGAGCCGGTCTGGACACTCTGCACCGTGGTGCGGACCTGTTCGATCAGCCCTTCGACCTGCCTGGCAGAATTGTTGAAGCCTTCGCGCAGCGGCTCGTATTGCGGGTCCAGTTTCTTGACCATGCGGAAAGCGAGGTCTCCCGAGGCAAGCCGCTGAAGCGCCTGAAAGACCTCGCCGACGACTTCCTCTTGTTTCTTTCCGTCTTCCACCTGCTTGCGACTGGCGGCTCGGAACACTTCGATAGCGCGTGTCATCGTGCCGATTTCATCGCTGCGGTGGTCTGCGCAATTGCCCGCCTCGATATTGCCATCTGCCATCGCCTGCATGGTCTGCGCAGTCTCGCTCATCGGATCGAGCACCTTGCGGCGCAGGAACACGAGGCTGCCGATACTGACCGCCAGCAGCAGCATCGCCACCAGAACAAGCATCACCGAAACCCACAGGACAGTCGCTTGCGAGCTGTCTGCCAGTGCGGCGGAAAGTTCATCGGACTTCGCCACCAGATCATCGATCGTGGCGCGGTGCTGGTCATAATCGGCGCCCAGACGGCGCAGCGATGCCTGTGCCGCCCCCGCATTGCCGCTGCGCACGGCGGGGATCAGCACGTCATCCACTTCGCGCCAGAATGCGGTGCCGTCGCTGGCAACCGTCTTGGCGATGCCGGATTTGAGATAGTCGTCAATGTCGGAGGCCGCCCAATAGTCGGCCCGCTCCTGCCATTCCGCCTCAAGCTGCGCGAGCCGCGCAACGTGCTGGTCGAACTTGCCGGGTTCGCGCACCAGCAGGTTTGCGACCAGATAGCTTTCGACCAGATATTCGGGAGGCGGCAGGATGTCGGCCTTGAATTCGTTGATCTGGCTATCGCGGCGATCCATCTCGCCGCCGAAGCGGATCTGGTTGATGCCGAACGCCGCGATGAGGGCCGAAAGCACCAGTATCCCAACAATTCCTGCGCCCAGGCGGCTGGCAGCCTGACTGATTGTCATCTCGTACCCTCGCTTGCTTGGTTAATTTGGACCGAAGCGCCAGATACTCGTCAGCAGCGGACAAGCCGTTTTGTCCTGCATAGGTGATGTGACGGGGAAGGCAGCGAGGGCTCGCCTAACAAACGCCTGTGCGATGTGCAGCGCTTGAAGCGGCTTACGGCGACACCAGTCTGTCGAGCGCGGGGATGAGGTCTTGCGCCAGCGCATCTGCCGCTGCGCGCGTCCCCGCCCGGTCGGCATCGTCGTCCACCTCATAGGTGTAGGCGGGGATGCCATAGGTCCAGTTGAACCAGTTCTTGGTCGTCCCGCGGCCGGGATTCGCATTGCTCGGGTTGATGGTGAAAGGATAATTCGGGAAACGGAATTCCTTCCCGTCGAGCCAGTCGCTGCGGAACCGGATACCCCTGGCATCGGCCTCGTCGCCCTGGACATAGAACAGGTTGCTCGACGTCGAATGGAAATCGAGCATCAGCACCGGACGCACTTCTTCGGGAAGCGCATCAAGCCAGCGCTTCATCGCCTGCGTTTCGGGCTGGCTGAATTCGCCCCAGTCGCGGTTGAGATCGCGCCCGCCCAGATTTGCCCGCCAATGCCCGCGCGCAACCCCGTCGGGATTGAGCAGCGGAACGACCATGAATTGATAGCGCCCTGCCAATGCGGGATCGCCTGCAACCATAGCCGCGATGCGATCGACGAAGGCCTCCATCGCAATCGCACCCGTCACTTCGGGCGGGTGCTGGCGACCGAGCAGGACGACCAGATGGGGCGACGCGGAGTTGCCGAAACGCAGTGCCTCGATCGGCCTGCCGTCGTGCGAACGGCCCAGTTCGAACGGGGCAGTGCCAGTAGCGGCCGCCCATCGTTCCAGCGCCTTGTGGTAGTGTTCTGCCCCGATCAGCTCCTGTGCGCTGACCACCCCTTCGCCAGCCGGAAGTGCGAGCAGCGCTGTCTCGTTGTCATCGCTCACCTCGGCTGCCAGCGGGCGCGACACTCCGTTTTGCGTCAGGATCGGCGCATAGCGATGCCAGCCGGACAGATATTGCAGTTCGACCGTAACATCACCGCCCGCCGCCGCTTCGTAGCGGAAGGCATACCAGGGGCTGGGATTGATCGGCGGCGTGTGTTCGGGGGTGATGAGCAACGCAAATTTGCGCTCGCCGAGGACTGCACAGCGCGTCGGCGGTGCTCCTTCGAAATCGAACGCGATCGAGACGCTGTCCGAATGACATTCGTTCGGCCCCGCCGGAGAGCTTGCCCCCGATTGCGCCGAAACAAGTGGGGGCGGCACGTTGGCCGTGCACGCCCCCAGCATCAACGCACATGCGATTGAGGAACTGTTCAAACGCATGTGCGCTCCCTGCTAACGTTAGAAGTTCTTCCGCAGTTCGACGTGGAACACGCGTCCGCGCGCCGAATGCAGCTCGCTGAAGTAACCATAGGTTTCGTCAGCCAGCGGCGGATCTTCATCGGTCAGGTTGTTTACCGCAAAGCGAAGGCGCGTGCCATCCAGTGCGGTGTCGTTTTCGATCGTGTAGGAAATCGACAGGTTGAAGGTCAGGAAGTCATCGACCCGGTAGAAGTTGGCGTTGGGATCGTTGCTTTCGATCAGCACATCGCGCGTGACGCTGGTGTCCCAGACCTCGCCGACATAGCTGGTGAACAGACCGATATCGACCGGACCGCTTTCCCAGTTGATCGCCCCGCTGAAACGCCATTTCGGTCGCCCTTCGATTTCGAGCAGCTGCCCAAGCCCGCCGACGGTCACATCGGTCGGCAACAGGCCGGCGGTGATCGCATCGACCAGCTCCTGCCCGTCAGGCCCGGCCGACTGGACAAAGCTGTTCAGCTTGGCAGCGTTGAAGCGCAGCCGGAAATCGCCGAGCCCGAAGTCGGGGACGCTGTAGAACAGGCCGAAGTCCCAGCCCTTCGAGGTGCGGCTGTCGAGGTTGAGATAGGGGTCGAGCACCTGGATGATCTCGCCTGCCGGATCGAGGCTCGTTCCGGCGAACAGCGCGATGTCGTCTGCGGTCGGTGCAGCACGGATCACGTTCGGGTTGGTGCTGCCGTTGAGGCGGCGCAGCAGGTCGAGCGCGATAGCGTTATCGTCCCCGAAAGTGCCGACCAGCCCGGTCTGCTTCACGCGCCAATAGTCGGCGGTAAGCGTCAGGCCCGGAATGAAGGTCGGTTCGAGCACGACGCCGAGGTTGATCGAAGTGCTGTCTTCCGGCGTCAGATTGTCGGTTCCCGAACGGAAGCTGATCGTGCCGGCACCGGGGCAGGAATCGAGACCCGAAAGCGTGCCCTGCTCGACCATAGCCTGACAGCGCACGAAGTCGTCGCGGGTGTTCGAACGGGTCGTGCCCGCATCATTGACCTGCACCAGGTTTGGCGCACGGAAACCGCGCGACCATGCCCCGCGGAAGGTGACACCGGGAACAGTGGTCCACGATGCTGCGACACGCGGAACCGCAGCGGTTTCGTTGACGTCATCGAAATGCTCGATCCGGCCAGCCAGCTGGAGGTTGAGCTCCTCGACCAGCGGAATGTCCATGTCCGGCCCGACCAGCGGCACGAAGAGCTCGGCGTGTGCCGAATAGACATTGCGCGAACCGCTGGTGTCGGGCGAGGGGCTGGTGCCCGCAACGTCCGAACCGTTGAATTCTCCGGTCACGCTGTCGGTGAAAGTGATCGTCCCGTCGAGCCGCGGATCGCGGTCGTCATAGAACGTCTCGCGCCGCCATTCGACACCGGCCGCCACGCCAAGATTGCCGCCAGGAAGCTCGAAAAGATCATCGCGGCTGATCTTGAAATCGGCAAGTGCAAGGCTGGTGCCGCCCTTGCGGAAGACGTCGATACGGAACGGATCGATCGAAGACAGCGGATTGGGCGTGCAGTCGCCCACCCCCGGATCTCCCACCACGCAGCCGCCGTTGAACGGGTTGTAGGCATCGGGCGTGGTGAGGTTGATCTGGTTCTGCATCAGCGTCAGCGAGACGCGGTTGCGCGCAAGGTCGGTCAAATCGGCTTCGGAATAGACGAAACCGGTGTCGAAGTCCCACGAACCCAGCTCACCCTTGAGGCCGGTGACAATGCGGAACACATCCTTGTCGACGCTCACATCGCGGTTGCCGACATCGACGAAGCGATAGCGCTCCATGATGACGTCCGCACCGCCCGCCGCAATAGTCGTTCCCGGCAAGCGGTTCGGGTTGGGCGAACCGTCAGCCAGAGTGGTCGGGCCGAACGGATTCCAATAGGCATCGCGCGCAATACCGACCGGGACCGCCGAAAGGATTGCCGAGGCTTCGATGTTGCGGCGGTTTTCCGAGCGGTAATACGAACCCTCGAAATAGGCTTCGAGGCTGTTGGTCAGCTCGTAGCTCAACAGCGCCATCGCATTGTAGCGGGTCTTTTCGCTGATCAGATGGTTGCCGCTATTGGTGTTGTAGCGGACTGCGGTGGTCGGCGTTGTCCCGTTGCGCGCGCACAGGCCGTTGCCGAAATCGAGACGACAGCCGGTGAAGGTGCTCGGCTGCAGGTAGAAGTCATCGTCGCCGATCGGCGTGCGGCTCGACGGAGCCTGAATATCGAACTGGCCGAACGGACCGAAGGTGTTGCGGTTGTTGAACGAGGCATCGTCTTCGAACGGCGTGCCGACAACCAGCGGTCGGCGGTCTTCTTCCTCGGCATAGGCGCGCTCGGAAGCGAGCATGCCGTTTTCGTGGAAATAGCCGCCATAGACGGTGAGGTTCGCCCGCCCGTCGGCAAAGTCGAAGCCGTAGCCGCCGCTGATCTGGTAGCTGTAAAGGCCGGTGCCGTCAGACGCGCGCCAGTCCCCTTCGACAAACCCGCCAGTGCGGTTCCCGCGCAGCACGGTGTTGATCACGCCCGCAACCGCGTCGGCACCGTAAATGGCCGATGCACCGTCGCGCAGCACTTCGACGCGGCGCACGCTGCCCGGCGCGATTTCATTGGTGTCGGAGCTTACCACGGGAACCAGCAATTCGGTCTGGAAGCCGGGGTGAAGCGTCATGCGGCGACCGTTGATCAGCAGCAACGTGTTGCCGGTGCCGAGGTCGCGCAGGTTGATCGAGCCGACGTCGCCGCGCGCGCTGTTCTGCGTGGTGGCGTTCTGTTCGTTGAAAGCCACCGTCCCTGCCTGCGGGATCGAGCGGAACAGCTCGTCACCCGAAGACGCGCCGGTGTTTTCGATATCGGTTTCGGTCAGCACCGTCACGGGCAGCACGGCGTTGATCTGCGCGCCCTGAATCGAGGTGCCGACGACGACGATCTCGGATTCTTTCTCGCCGCTTTCCTGTGCAGCGGGGGCATCCTGCGTGTCCTGGGCCTGAGCGACACTGGCAGCCATCAGGCTGCCGCCACCCAGCAGGGCAAGCTTGCAAAAGCTCATAGTTTTCATTGTTGTACTCCCTGTTGTGCGTCAATTTCTATTGATCGAAACCACTTCTCGAACATCGCGGGCCATTGGCTCAGCACCTGTTCGGGGCGGCCCAGCCCCCACCCGTGCCCGCCGTTGCGGAACAGGTGCAATTCCGCCGAAGCGCCGGCGGCGATCAGCGTTTCGAACAGCAGAATTCCGTGCCCCGGCGGGGTGATCGGATCATCGGCTGCGGCAAAGATGATGGTGGGCGGCGCCTCGGCGCTCGCATGGGTATCGAGCGACCATTCGTTTTCCGCCCTCGCGCTCGGATCGCGTCCGACGATCTCGCGCCGCGTGCGGGTGGTGTCATAGGGCCTGCGCAGCGACACCACCGGAAACAGCAGCACCGAGAAATCGGGCCTTGCTGACACCTGCTCATACTGGTCGACGCCTGCGTAAAGCTCGCGGTCGGGCTGGAGCGCGGTGAACCCTGCAAGATGCCCGCCTGCAGAAAAGCCCATGATCCCGATCCGCGCCGGGTCGAGCGAAAACTCGGCTGCGCGGGTGCGGATGATCTTCATCGCGCGCTGCGCATCCATGAAAGGGACCGCAGAATCCCAGCCGTCGTTCGGCAGGCGATAAATAAGTTCGAAGACGGTGAAGCCGCGCGCTTGCAGCCATTGCGCAATCGGCGTGCTTTCCTTCCAGAGCTGGATCCGGAAATAGCCGCCGCCGCCTGCGACCAGCACCGCAGCACCATTGGGCTGCGCCGGTCGATAGACGCGCATGCGCGGGGTCGCGATATTGGACACCGCGCCATATCCCGAACCGGGCCCGCCGATCTTCTCGGGGCCCGTGACCCCGCCCCTGCCCGGCGGCGAACCCGGCCACAGCGCGATTTCCTCGAGCGGTGCCTCGTCCAGAGCCAAGGCCGGGGAAGCGCCCGCCAGCATGGCGAGCGCGGCGCTGCGTGCGATAAGAGAGCGGCGGTCCAGCATCAGCCCTCCCCGATGCTCTGAGCGATCTTCTCGCTATGCGGGCCGCTGCGTTCGTGGCGTTCGATGTCCTCTTCGGGCAGCTCCATCGGATTGCCCGCCATGGCTGCGGCAAGCCGCGTGGTATCGAGCGAGCGCTCCCACTTGGCGACAACGATGGTAGCCACCGCGTTGCCGACGAAATTGGTGAGCGCACGGCACTCCGACATGAAACGGTCGATACCGAGGATCAGCGCCATGCCTGCAACCGGCACGCTCGGGACAACCGAAAGCGTCGCGGCTAGGATCACGAAGCCTGCGCCTGTGACCCCGGCAGCCCCTTTCGAGCTGACCATGGCGACCAGCACCAGCGCGATCTGCTCGCTCCAGCTCAGTTCGATCCCCACCGCCTGCGCAATGAACAGCGCGGCCAGCGTCATGTAGATATTGGTTCCGTCGAGGTTGAACGAATAACCCGTCGGCACAACCATGCCGACCACCGGCTTGCTGCAACCGGCGATTTCCATCTTCTCCATCAGGCTCGGCAAAGCCGCTTCGGACGAAGACGTGCCGAGCACCAGCAGCAGTTCCTCGCGCAGATATTTGATCAGCGCGAAGATCGAGAAGCCGGCGAAATAGCCGACCAGCCCCAGCACCACGAGAACGAACAGCAGCGAGGTGAGATAGAAGGTCGCAACCAGCGCCGCGAGGCTGGCGAGCGAGCCGATGCCGAATTCGCCGATGGTGAAGGCAATCGCCCCGAACGCTCCGATCGGCGCCAGCTTCATCAGCATGTGCACCAGCTTGAACACGACTTCGCTCAGCGAGGTGAGCAGGTCGAGAACCAGATCACTGTGCGGACGTGTCGATGCAATCGCCACGCCCGCCAGGATTGCGACCAGCAGCACCTGGAGGATGTTTCCTTCCGTTAAAGCACTGAACAGGGTCTTCGGAATAATGCCGAGCAGAAACCCGCTGAGGGTCTGTTCGTGTGCGGTCTCCGCGTAATTTGCGACCGCGGCCGCGTCGAGCGAGGCCGGATCGATGTTGAGGCCCGCGCCGGGCCTCACGACATTGGCAACGATCAGGCCGATGATCAGCGCGAGAGTCGAGAAGAACAGGAAATAAACGAACGCCTTGCCCGCGACGCTGCCGACCGATTTCATGTCGCGCATCCCTGCGATGCCGGTGGCGACGGTCAGGAAGATCACCGGAGCGATGATCATTTTGACAAGACTGATGAAGCCGTCACCCAGCGGTTTGAGCGATGCGCCGAAATCCGGGAACAGATGCCCGATCAGCGCGCCCAGCGCGATCGCCGCGAGCACTTGCACGTAAAGCTGCGCGTAAAACGGTTTGCGGCGGACCGGGTCCGCGGGCGCTTGCGCGCTTGCTGCTGATGCTGCCATCTCTCCCGCGCCCCCTAGCGCGTCCCCTTTGATTGCTATGATCTTATCCCGAGCCAGGCCCGCGCCAAGCGAAGTGGCGGGAAAACTCGCTGCGTGACAAAACAGCGACTTGCAGCCGCGAAGGCGCCTATTTGTGCGGATTTCCGCACAAATCGATTGACGCTAGTGCGGAAATCCGCACATGCACGCGCATGGGGAGCCGGGGATGAGCAAGGGGATAAACCGCTGGTATCTGCCGGTGCTGGCAACGCTCGGCATATTGCTCGTTGCTCTGCTGGCGCTGGTCGCAACCGACCGGGCGATGCGCGACGCGGCAATGACCGAAACCAGAGCCGCCGCCGAGGCCGATGCCGCGATCCTCGCTGCCGGTCTCGAAAGCGAGCTTGAAAAATTCAGCCTCGTCCCGCGCGTGCTCGCCAACGACCCGCAAGTGAGAGCCTTGCTGGGCGGAGACAGCAGCCAGCGCGCGGTGCTCAACACGCGGTTGGAAGACCTCGCGCAGCAGACCGGCGCAGCCGCGATCTACCTTGTCGATGCACAAGGCATGACCGAGGCCGCCAGCAATTGGCAGCTACCGACCAGCTTTGTCGGCTCCGACTACAGCTTTCGCAGCTACTTCGCCGAAGCGCTCGCGCAAGGCACCGCCAGCGAATTTGCGCTCGGCACGGTCAGCCGTCGTCCCGGCCTCTACATTGCGCAGCGCGTGAACGACGGCGACACACCGCTGGGCGTCGTCGCGCTTAAGGTGGAATTCGATGCTATCGAGGAAAGCTGGCGCGAGGCGATGGTGGGTGCCTTTGTAACCGATCGCGAAGGCATCGTTCTGATTGCGAGCGATCCCGATTGGCGTTTTCGCACAACGCGCCCGATCGCCGCAGCGACCCGCAGCGAGGCAAGCGACGCCTTGCGATACGGCAGCGCGGACCTCGAATCCATGCCGCAGTTCGCAACCGGCTCCGATCTCTCGGTGACGTCGCTGATGGAACGGACGCAGCCGGTCGCACGAAATGGCTGGGACTTGCATCTCATCGTCGATCCCCTTCCGCAGATCGATGCAGCAGTGGCAAACGGGCGATTGGCTGTTTTGCTGGGCCTGATTGTGTCGATTGCAATAGTCGGCGGCGTTATCTTCTGGGTCCGGCGGCGCGAAGCGAGGGCCGAGGCCGAGATGGCAGAGCACACATCGAAGTTGCGCGACCAATTGCAACAGGCCAACCGGCTCGCCACCTTAGGGCAGATTACCGCGGGAGTCGGCCACGAGATCCGCCAGCCGGTCGCAGCCGTGCGGGTTTTCGCCGAAAATGGCGAGAAACTTATCGCGGCGGGCAATCAGGATGCTGCCTCTGAAAATTTCGCCAAGATCATCGCGCTGACCGCCCGCATCGGAACCATCACCGAAGAACTGCTCGGCTTCAGCCGCCGTGCCGCGCATCCCCCCAAGGAAATGCCGCTGTCGCAAGCGATCGACAGCGCACTGTTCCTGCTCCGCGACCGTTTCGAACGCGAAAGCGTGACCTTGGTTTGGACCGATCGAAGCCTTGCCGATACACCGGTGCGCGGAGAGCACGTGCGGCTCGAACAGGTGCTCATCAACATCCTTCAGAACGCGCTAGACGCCTCTCCACCGGGGGGCGACATCAGGATTGATGTCGCGCTCGACGCGGATTTCTGCCGCCTTGCCGTTACCGATAGCGGCTCCGGCATCAATCCCGATATTGCCGACACCCTGTTCCAACCCTTTGCCACCACCAAGGAAACCGGCGTCGGATTGGGCCTCGCCATCTCCTTCGACATCATGCGCGATCTGGGCGGCAATATTGTCTGGGAGAACACTCCCTCCGGCGCGCGCTTCATCATGGTCATACCCCGCGCATGAACCCGCAATCGCCTCCCAAGCCGCCGACCGTCTACCTGGTCGAGGACGACCGCGAATTGCGCGAGGCGGCGCAGCAGTCGCTGGAGCTCGAAGGGTTGGAGGTGGCGGCCTTTCCCGACGCCCGCAGCGCCTATGCCGCGCTGTCTCCCGAGTTCGCCGGAGTGATCGTCACCGATGTTCGCATGCCCGGCGTGGACGGAATCGAATTCTTCCAGCAGGTGCGCGAACTCGACCCCGAACTTCCGGTGATACTCGTAACCGGCCACGGCGATGTCGCGATGGCGGTCGAGGCGATGCGCAATGGCGCGGCGGATT
>PALE01000036.1 GCA_002706445.1 Erythrobacteraceae bacterium | reverse complement strand
CGCTGCGGGCCTTCGTGCACGCCGAGGAAACTGCCGACGCCGTGGCCGGTGCCGTGGGCGTAATCGACGCCCGCTTCCCATAGATACTGGCGCGCCAGAACGTCGATCTGCCCGCCACAGGTCCCTTGCGGGAAGATCGCGCGATCGATCTGGATGTGGCCCTTGAGCACGCGGGTAAAGCGGTCGCGCATTTCTGCGGTCGGTTCGGAGCCTTCGGGCGTGTCGATCCACACGGTGCGGGTGATGTCGGTGGTACCTGCCGGATACTGGCCGCCTGAATCGACGAGGTAGATCGAGCCCGGCGGGATGAGGATGTTGCTGTCCTCATCGACCTTGTAATGTGGCAGGGCAGCGTGGCCCGAAGCAGCCGAGATCGTATCGAATGACGTATCGCGCAGATCGCCGTGTTCGCGGCGGAAGCCTTCGAGTTTGGTGGCGGCGGTCAGCTCGTCGATCTCGCCGGCGGGTGCGGTCACTTCGAGCCAGCGCAGGAAGCGGCTTACCGCTGCCCCGTCGCGCGCTTGCGCATCGCGGTGTCCGGCAACCTCGGCCTCGTTCTTGACCGCTTTGGCAAGAATCGTCGGGTCCTGTTTGAAAGTAAACTTGGCCCCGCCAGCGCGCAAAGCCTGCGCAATGCCGACGACGCCGAAATCGGGATCGACGCTCACCCGCTTGCCCGACATGGCACCCAGCGCGCCGACAAATTCGTCGCGCGGTCGCACGGTGACGGCATTGCCGAGGTGCTGGGTGAGTTCGGGCGTCACTTTCTCCGGCGCGATGAACAGCTCTGCGGTCCCGTCGCTATGCGCGATCACATAGGACAGCGCGACCGGCGTGTGCGAGACGTCGACCCCGCGAATATTGAGCAGCCAGGCGATCGAATCGAGTGCAGGGATCACCACCGCATCTAGCCCGTTGTCGCCAAGCCAATCAGCCACTTCGGCGCGCTTGTCGGCAGAGCTGCGTCCGGCGAGCTCCTCGGTATGGACGAGCGCCTGCGCGTTAGAGGGTTCGGGCTGGTCCTGCCACACCGCGTCGATCGGATTGCTGTCGGCCGGAACCATGGTGATGCCGGCGGGTTCGACCTGCGCTTCAAGCGCGGCGACCCAGCTCCACGTGTGCAGCCACGGATCGTAGGCAATCTTCGCGCCGTTCTCGCTCACGTCCTTGAGCCAGTCGCCAAGGCTGTCGCCGGGAACGCTGCGATATTCGAACAGATTGCCATCGACTTGATCGCGCACCTGCACAGTGTAGCGCCCGTCGACGAAAATTGCGGCATGGGTCAGCGTGACTGCCGCAAATCCTGCCGAACCGCCAAAGCCGGTCAGCCAGCCCAGCCGCTGCGCATAATCGCCGACATATTCGCTCATATGTTCATCGGAGATCGGCACGACGAAACCGTCGAGATCACGGCGTTTGAGTTCTTCGCGCAGCGCTTTCAGGCGCGCTTCGTGGGTCTGCATCAGCATAGTATCGAATTCCTGCTTGCCCGCGCGCCCTTGCCGCGCAGGGATGAATGTCTAATACCACAGACATAGGCCGCTTGCCTGCGGCTTTCCACCCGAGCTTTCTCGCATAAGGAACCGGCTATCGTGCTAAACCCGCGCCCTGCCCTTCTCGCAGCCGTTGCCGCCGTTATGGCGATCAATGCCGCTCCCGCAATTGCCGATACACATGAGGACCACACCAGCGTGCCCACTTCCCCTCCCGTCGCCGAGAAGCGCGAACACAGCTACACCCATCACGGCATCACGATTTCGGACCCCTATGACTGGCTTTATGACAAGTCCTATCCCGAAATCGATGACGAGGACGTGCTCGACTATGTGAAGGCTGAAAACGCTTGGTTCGAAGCGGCGATGGAGCCGCATGGCGAACTGACCGAGGCGCTGTTCACCGAAATGCGCGCGCGCATCAAGGAAGACGATTCCACCGTGCCGCAGCGGCGCGGCGATTTCCTCTATTGGTCAGAATTCGAAGAAGGCGCGCAATATCGCAAATATTACCGCAAGCTGGTCGCAGGCGGCGACGCGCAGCTGATCCTCGACGAAAACGAACTGGCCGAGGGCCTCGAATATTTCCGCCTCGGCGCGTTCTCGATTTCGAAGAGCGGGCGCTATCTCGCCTATTCGACCGACACCAGCGGGGCCGAGCGCTATACTGCGGTCATCAAGGACTTGCAGACCGGCGAGCTTCTCGCGGACCAAATCCCTGAAGTGCGCACCGGCCTGACCTGGGTCGCGAATGACAGCGCGCTGGTTTACGGCCCCTCGAACGAAAACTGGCGCACGCTCGAAGCGCGTCTGCACGTGATCGGAACTCCGGTTGCCGACGACGTCGTGCTCTACAAGGAAGAAGACGAAAGCTTCAGCGTTGGCGCGGGGCTTTCGGCTCAGGAAGATTACCTCATCATCGCCACCGGCGACAATGAGACGAGCGAGGTGCGCTTCGTATCCGCCGACAACCCCACCGGCCCGCTGACTTTGGTGAAGGCGCGGCAGAAGGGCGTCGAATACAGCGTCGATATCCGTGAGGGAGAGCTGTTCGTCTGGACCAATGACGAGCACATCAACTTCCGCCTCGCGAAAGCCGGTGTTGCAACGCCGGGCGAGTGGGAGACGGTGATCGCGGGATCGGACGAGTTCTACCTCACCGATTTCGAGCTGTTCAAAGACTTCTTCGTCACCGAAGGGCGTCTCAACGGGCTCGATCAGGTGCAGATCCGCACCTATGACGCGCCGACAGCCGCGCAGCCGATCACCTTCCCCGAGGCAAGCTACACCGCCGGCCTCTCCAACAATCCCGAATATGACCAGAGCGTGCTGCGGCTCACCTATGAGAGCATGATCACGCCGGATTCGGTCTATGACTATGACGTGTCTGCCGCCTCGCTCGCGCTGCTCAAGCAGCAGGAAATTCCGAGCGGTTACGACGCCTCGCTCTATGTGACCGAGCGGACCGAAGTGCAGGCGCGCGACGGGACGATGGTTCCGGTCAGCATTGTGATGCGCAAGGACCGGGCGGAAATCCTCGAAGCGGCTGGCATCGAGGGGCCGGGGCCGCTGCATCTCTATGCCTATGGCGCCTATGGCTATGCCGTCCCGCCGGGCTTTTCGACCACGCGCCTGAGCCTCGTCGATCGCGGCTTTGCCTATGCCATCGCGCATATTCGCGGCGGCGATGATCTGGGGCGGCGCTGGTATCTGCAGGGCAAGATGTTCGAGCGGACCAACACCTTCAACGATTTCGTCGATGCAGGCCGCGGCCTGATTGCGCAAGGGTTCACCGCCGAGGGCATGGTCACCGCCAGCGGCGGTTCGGCAGGCGGCGAGCTGATGGGCGCGATCGTCAATCAGGACCCGGCGCAATATGGCGCAGTGGTCGCGCATGTGCCCTTCGTCGATGTGCTCAACACGATGCTCAATGAAGAACTCCCGCTGACGCCGGGCGAGTGGCAGGAGTGGGGCAACCCGATCACCGACAAGGCGGCCTTTGCCTATATCCTGTCCTATTCGCCCTATGATCAGGTCAAGGCGCAGGATTACCCGCCGATGCTGGTGACCGCCGGTCTCAACGATCCGCGCGTGACCTATTGGGAGCCCGCCAAATGGGTCGCCCGCCTGCGCGATGTGAAGACCGATGACAATGTGCTGCTCCTGAAGACCAACATGGGCGCAGGCCACGGCGGACAGTCGGGGCGCTGGAATAGCTTGCGCGAGACAGCCGAGGAATTCGCCTTCATCCTGTGGCAGATGGGGATGACCGGAGAGGAATGACCCACTCGTTCTCTCGCGACTTCACCGCTGCACCCGAACACATTGACGAGCTTGGCCACGTCAACAATTCGGTCTGGGTGCAGTGGATTCAGACCATCGCCACCGCGCATTGGGACGCGGTGGCGCTGCCTGAACATCGTGGGGCATTTTTCTGGGTCGTGACCCGTCACGAGATCGACTATCGCGGCAACATCGGCGAAGGCGAGGTCGCGCACGGGACAACGTGTATTCCGGGCGAGGCACGCGGCGCGCAATCGGTGCGGCATGTCGAATTCGTTGACGGGTCGGGAAAACTGCTCGTTCGCGCCGAGACCACCTGGGCCATGCTCGACCGCGCATCGGGCCGGCTGGCGCGGGTGCGGCCCGAAGTGCTAGCGCCCTTCCGCGCGGATTAGGCGGCAGCCTGCCTGTTCTTCATGCTCGCCCGCTTGGCAGGGCTGAACAGCTGGAGCCGCTCGTAAAGCATGCGGTTGCGCCCCGAAGACTTTGCCTCGTAAAGCAGCTTGTCGGCGCGGGCGTAGATATCCTCGAACTCCATCAGCCCCAGCGCGTCGCGCGGCAGCTCGAGCACGCCCATGCTGGCGGTCACCATCCGGTCGAGACCCGGCACTTCGGCAGCAATGCGGCGCGGGATGCACTGGCGTAGTTTCTCTGCCCTTTCGGTCGAATTTTCCCCGCGCAGCAACAGAACGAATTCCTCGCCCCCCAGCCGGATCGCAATAACGTCGCGGTCGCCTTCGCAGCGGATTGCCTGCGCGCAGGCCACGAGCACATTGTCGCCGACCTGATGGCCGTGATCGTCATTGATGCTCTTGAACTTGTCGAGATCGATCAGCGCGAAGGTATCGAAACCCTGCCCGCGCAGCTCTTCATAGCGGCTATCGATCACGCGCCGGTTCAGCAGACCGGTGAGCGAATCGCGCTGCGCCTCGCCTTCGAGCACGTGCAACTCGCCCTGTGCGCGGTCGCGGTCGTGCTTGATCGACAGGAAACGTCCCGCCACGCCCAGCGAGGTGGCGCTGACTTCGAGGATGGTCGCCACGAGTAGAACCTCGTTGGTATCGAGCGACGGGAAACCGGGAATGAGGATGGATATAACGCGCGATGTGCCCGCGATCAGGAGCGGGCTGAGGCCGACCAGCAGGAAAACCGCCATGCGACTGCCCCTGATGATCGCAGCGACAAGCAAGGCGCCAAATGCCGCGCAGAGCGGCGCCCCAAGAAGGTATTGGATAGTCGTTGGCCACGGACCGAGCGCTTCGATCCCGATCATGCGAACAACGGCCAGAGCGGCAAAGGCTGCCGTCAGACCCACGACTGCCTGGTGGATCCATCGCGGCACGCAGGCGCGCTCGATAAAGTGCAGCGAGAACATCGCAACAGCGACCAACATGAGCGCAAACCAGCCGATCGCGAGCCGCTGCGCCACGGACAATGTGACGCTGACAAAGGCTGTGTAGAGCCCGAAATTGATGATCAATTGTCCGGCAATGCAGGCAACCAGCGCGATGTGCCAGAGGATGAATTTCCTGCGCAGCATACGATAGAAAACGACATCGAAAAGGATCGGCATCAACATCATGCCGGTCAGCAACGCCACCACCAGCAACATGGCGATATCCGCTCTTGTCGAACCGGGCAGATCGGCCTCGAGCCGCATTTGCTCGATTGTCGCGGCCTGCGTCACGCGGTCAACCGCGACCAGCACTGCATCGGGCTGGCCGTCATGATCGGGCAGGGGGATGAAGAACTGGCGGTCGAACAGGGTTGCCTCGACCTCGTCGAAATCGACACTCTTCCAGGTAATCTGCTCGCGGCTGATAACGCCGATGCTGATGCTGGAGAAAATCGCCGAACGGCTGATCACGAAGCGCGGATTGCTTCCCTTGGCCACCTCCAGCCGCACCACATTGCGCGGCGCATTGAGGTCGGGCTTTCCGGGAGCGCATTTCCATGCGTCGAGCGGCACGGATTTAAGCGGGCCCGCCTGCGAGGCAGTGCACAAGGCCTGGGACTGTGCGCGCACTGCTTCCGGCGCCAGCCCGATAGCGAGCAGCGTCACAGCAAACAGGGTCATGATCAGATGGCGCCCCATGGCATCTGTTTTAACAGGAATACCCCTAAGATGCTCTTAAGCAGAGATGCTCCGATTTGGATGAAAAAACTGCGGCGATTCAGGCCTTTGCTTGCGCGGGCATCGCCCGTGTTGCGCGAATGCCCGGAACGGGTCCGGTCCGGATCGGGGCGGTTTTTGCAGCGTGTGGTTAAGGATTTGAAGCCCCGTGGGAACGCTGCAAACATCGCTTGTGCGAAAATTGCGCGTCGCTAATCTGCTGCCATGAGCAACCGCAAGATCGAGGCATGGCACGCTGCCGGGTTGATCGACGAAGCCACAGCTGCGCGGCTTAAAGCCTATGAGGCAGAACATACGCGCCCGCTCGCGCTGTGGGCGGTGTTCGGGATCGGCGCGCTGGCGATCGGACTGGGCCTCGTCTCGATCATCGCTGCCAATTGGGAAGATATTCCCGGTCAGGTGCGGCTCGGCATCCATTTTTCTTTGTTTCTAGGTGGTTGCGTGGCTCTTGCGCTGCGCGACAGGCAGATCGCCCAAGCGTCTCCCTGGGCGAGCGAGGCGCTGTTGTTCGTTCTTGCAGTGTTGGCGCTGACCTTTTTCGGTCATCTGGGGCAGGTGTACCAGACCAGCGCTCCGCTATGGGAACCGCTGGCGCTGTGGCTTGCGCTGACGGGGCCTATGATGCTGCTCTATGGACGCGGCTGGCCGGTTGCCGCGCTGCTGGCGGGCGGGGCGGTCTATTGCGTCTGGGAATACAATTATGCGGTCACCGATCTGCTGGTGCGCGATGGTGATGACGTTCCCTATCTGCGCGCGGCTCTGGTCACCGCTCTGCCCGTTTTGTTCGCTCCGGCAGCGGCGTGGATGCGTGGCCGTAGCCAGCGGGCGGTTTTCTGGAAACGGCTCGAACAGCTGGCCTTTACCTATGCCGTCGTCGGCGCTTCGCTGGCCTGCGTGATCGCAAGTCTTGGCGGATATGGCGAGGACTGGAAGGCGCTTGCTGCCTCAGCGCAGCTCGTGCGCGCAGCGATCGTCTTGCTGGCTGGCATCGGCGTGCTGCTCGCACGGAGGACAAGATCGGGCCAGATGGCAGGAACGGTTCTGGCCGGAGCCGCGCTGGTCATCGCCCTCGCGCGCGGTGTCGATGATATCGATGTGCTGGCAGCCGCACTGTTCATGCTGCTGTGGATCGGGATCGCCGGTGCAGCGCTCGTCGCAGGCTGGCGCGGCGTGTTTCAGCTGGCAGTGGCGGTGGTCGCTTTCCGGCTGATCGTGCTGAGTTTCGAGCTTGCAAGCGACCTGTTGTTGTCCGGTTTCGGTCTGGTCGTGGCGGGATTGATGATCCTCCTCGTGGCGTTTGTCGCCGTGCGGATATCGCGTCAGTTCGCCCCGCAAACCGTGCGCGGCGATGGGGAGAGCACAGCATGAATGTCGCCGCACGCATCGCTGTTTTCGCCCTACCGGTGATCGGGCTGGGTGCGCTTTGGGGCTTGAGCGATTACGAAAGCCGAAAGGGCACGCAGTGGGACGTCGCTATCGAAGGCTACGACCCGCGCGACCTGCTGCGCGGACATTATGTCGAGTTCACTTATGACTGGGACGTGCATGGCGACGCCGCCGAATTGCAAGACGAGTTCGGATTTCGCGAACAGGTCGACCGCTTTTGCCTGACGGGATCGCCGCCCGGCCCGCCCGTCATAAACGAGATCAATGGCGACATTTCCGCTTGCGACTATCCTGTCGAGGCCGACTGGAGCGGGGTTTACGGTGACGAGGGCCTGATGCGCGGGCGGCTTTATGTCGGACAGGACCGTGCCCGCGAAATCGAACGGGCGATGTTCGAGCAGGATATGCGCGCGATCGTGCGCGTGCGGTTGGGCGAGAACCGCCGGCTGACCCCGCTCGACATCAGCTTCCGTCCGCTGACGGCGGAGGAGCAGGCAGAGCGCGACGCGCGCCTTGCCGATCTTCCCGATATGGAATTGCCCGCGGAATAAGCCCCGCAGCGGTGCAGGTTAGAGCGGATTGCCGTCCTGATCGCGGAAGATTTCGCGCCGCCCGACATGGTTGGCGGGGCCGACCAGCCCTTCGCTTTCCATCCGCTCGATCCATTTAGCCGCGGTGTTGTAGCCCACGCCCATCTGGCGCTGGAGCCACGAACCCGACGCCTTCTGGTTCTCGATCACGATCTGGCAGGCCTGACGGTATTTGCGCTCTTCGGGGTTGTCGGACGCGGTGAGTTCGTCCTCGAAATTGAGGCCGAAGCCTTCCTCCGGCTCTTCCGTGACCGCATCGACATATTCGGGAGCGCCCTGCGCACGCCAGAAATCGGCCACCGATTCAACCTCTTCGTCCGAAACGAAGGGGCAGTGGACGCGCACGGTTGCGCCGGTGTTGGGCTTGTAGAGCATGTCGCCCTTGCCCAGCAGTTGCTCGGCGCCCTGTTCGCCCAGAATGGTGCGGCTGTCGATGCGGCTCGTCACCTTGAAGCTGATGCGGGTCGGCAGGTTCGCTTTGATGACGCCGGTGATCACATCGACCGAGGGGCGCTGGGTCGCCATGATCAGGTGGATGCCCGCCGCACGCGACTTCTGCGAGAGGCGCTGGATCAGCACTTCGATTTCCTTGCCGACGGTGACCATGAGGTCGGCCAGTTCGTCGACGATCAGCACGATCTGGGGCAGCGGTTCGTAATCCAGCTGCTCTTCTTCATAGAGCTGCTCGCCCGTGTCGGGGTCGAAGCCGGTTTGCACGCGGCGGCCCAGCGGCTTGCCCTTGGCGGCAGCGGCGCGGACCTTTTCGTTGAAGCCCGAAAGGTTGCGCGAATTGATGCTGCTCATCATCCGGTAGCGCCGCTCCATCTCCTCGACCGCCCATTTGAGCGCGCGCACGCTCTTGTGCGGCTCGGTCACAACGGGCGAGAGCAGGTGCGGGATGTCGTCATAGGTCTTGAGCTCAAGCACCTTGGGATCGATCAGGATCAGGCGACATTCGGCAGGGGTGAAGTGGTAGAGCAGCGAGAGCAGGATACAGTTCAAGCCGACCGATTTACCCGAACCGGTGGTCCCTGCGACCAGCAGGTGAGGCATGGCAGCAAGGTCGGCAATGATCGGTTCGCCCGCGATATCCTTGCCCAGAATGATCGGCAGCGAGCCTTTACTCTCGGCGAAGGCGGCACAGGCGGCAAGCTCCTTGAGCATCACCATCTGGCGGTCCTTGTTGGGCAGTTCGATGCCCATCACCGTCTTGCCCGGGATGGGCGAGACGCGCGCGCTGATCGCGGACATGTTGCGCGCAATATCTTCGGCAAGACCCACCACGCGGCTCGCCTTGATACCGGGCGCAGGCTCAAGCTCGTACATGGTCACAACCGGGCCGGTACGCACGGCGGTGATTTCGCCCTTCACGTTGAAGTCGTCGAGCACGTTTTCGAGCAGACGCGCATTGCGTTCGAGCGCCATCTTGTCGAGCTTGGGCGCGGTGTCCTCCGGCGGCTCGGCAAGCAGGTCGAGGCTCGGCAATTCATAGGCGGCGAACATGTCGCGCTGCGCCTTCTTGGCGGCCGGATTGGCGCGCTTGGGCGGGGCGGAGGGATCGGTGATTTCGGGCGAGCGGCGCGGAGCGGCCTCGGCTTCGGGAGCGGTTTCGCGCTTCGTTTTGGTGCGGCGCGCCTTGCTGGCGGGGGCAGCGGTTTCATCATCCTCATCGGCAAAATCAAGCTCGCGCTCGCCGCGGCCGCCGAAGAAGGGCAGGCGCGACAGCAAGGCGCCGCCGCCGAGGAATTCGGGCAGGCTGAGGAGCACACGCCAGTCGATCGCAAAGACACGGGTCACGAGCACGGCGGCCCCGCCAAGGCAGGCAAGCGCGCCAGCCAGAGTGATCCAGCCCGCTGCGCCTTCGCCAAAACGCGCAGCGACCGCTTCTATGCCTGCCGCACCCAGCAGGCCCGAAACCCCGCCCAATTGTGCCGGAAGCGTTCCGCCGCTGTTTTCGAAAGCGAGGCTGAGGACGGTGCCGAGCAGAACGATGGCGATCAGCAGCAGGCCGGTGGGCAGCCACCAGCGCGTCGTCTCGCCATCCTCGCTATCGAGTTCGACGGCACGCCACAGCTTGCGCGCCGAGACATAGAGCAGCGGGAGCAGCAAAAGGCCCGGCAGGCCCAGCGCGAACAGCACGCGATCCGAAACCCACGCGCCCCACGCGCCCATCCAGTTCGAAATTTGAGCCGGATCGGCGGCGGTCGAAGGGCTGGGGTCGGTCTGGGTATAGCTTGCCAGCGACAGGGCGAGAAACACCATAGCCGCCAGCAGCACGCCCGCACCCGTCATCTGCGTCACGCGGCGCATGGTGCGGCGGAGTCCGATCCGCCATTCGGCCTGGGTTTGCTTGCGAGTGGTCATAGCGCGGGTCGCCATAGGGGGCTCCCAAAGGGATGGGTGTTACGGGAACACACCATGAATCCTCCGGGACTCGGGGTCAAGGAGAGAGGCTAGCTCAGCCCGTCAATTGCGGCCCACCGTGGCCAATCGAGCGCGGCGGCGCGATGCGCGTCCATGCCGCCGAGCGCGATGACGGGCGCTTGCGAGTGGCGCGCGAGCAGGCGGAACTTTGCTGGGCCGAGCACCGGTGCACCGGGATGCGATCGGGTGGCGAAAACGGGCGAGAGCAGCACAGCATCGGCCCCGAGGCGGTTGGCGAGGCCGATCTCCGCGAGATCATGCGCGGTGGCGAGGTGCAGCATGCCTCTGCGAGTCGGCCACAGGCTGCGCGGTGCGCCGTAAATGCCGTCTGCGCCCCATTCGGTCGCGGTGAGCGCGCTGTCGGCGAGGATCACCGTGTGCCCGCAGCCTCGCGCCACATGGCGCAGGGCACGAAATCGCCGCCATCTTTCGGGGTCGCCGAGGTGGTAGTGGCGATAGATAAACCCGCTCCCGCGCGGCATCCGGCGCAGCGCCTGTTCGAGCACCGCGTCGTTGCGCGCATCGGATATCAGCCAAATGGCGGGAAGGGGCGTTGAATATCGCACCGACCCGCTATAGCTGGCGCTCATGGAAAGTGCAGCTAGTCGTCTCGCCGAAGTCGAATCCAATATCGCCCGCATGTGCAAGCCCTCGCGGCGCGAGCCGGCGGATGTCACGCTGATCGCGGTCAGCAAGACGCATCCGGTCGAGCGGATCGAGCCTTTGCTCGAAGCAGGCCACCGCGTGTTCGGCGAAAACCGCGTGCAGGAAGCGCAGGACAAATGGCCCGCGCTGCGCGAGGCCTATCCCGATGTCCAATTGCACCTGATCGGCCAGCTGCAATCGAACAAGGCCGAGGAAGCGGTCGAATTGTTCGACGTGATTCACTCGCTCGACCGTGAAAGCCTTTTGAAAGCGCTGGCGAATGCGATGGACAAGGCGGACAAGCGCGTGCCGTGTTTCGTGCAGGTCAATATCGGCGACGAAGAGCAAAAGGGCGGCTGCCCGATTGCCGAATTGCCTGAATTTCTCGCCAAGGTGCGTGCAGCCGATATTCCGATCGCCGGCCTGATGTGCCTGCCGCCTGCCGATATCGAGCCTGCACCCTTCTTCGCGCTGCTTTACAAGCTGGCGCAGGACAATGGCGTCGAAGGCCTGTCGATGGGCATGAGCGGCGACTACGAAACCGCCGTGCAGCTGGGCGCGACTCATGTGCGCGTCGGCACGGCGCTGTTCGGCGAGCGCGGATGAGCGAAACGCTCGCGCGGCTCGAAAGCTTTATCGCTGACTGGCGCGAGCCGCTTTCGAGCTGTGCCGAAGCTGTTTTTCACGCGGTCCCGCATGCCGGCTTGAGCGGCGCGGCGCCGCAGATCGCCGACTCTCTGGTATCCGCGCAGGGATACAAGACCATCGGGTTCGACTGGGAACTGCTCGACACGGCAGCCGGGCCCGCCGCTTCGCGCTCGGCGCTGGGGGCGTTCGAGGATGCCCTGGCGAAGGACCTTGCGATGAAGGACGAATGGCTGGGGACGGAGCGTGCGCTTCGATGCGGGCGCGACTTCATCGCCGCTTTCGCACCTCATACTGCGACGATCCTGACGAACCATATCGTGCGCGATGGCGGCAAGAGCGAGGGCTGGAACCCGATTTCTGGCGCGACCTATGAGTGGGCTTTCGTCGGCTTCGATGACAGCGCCGCCGCGCTGCTGCTGCTCACCGCAGAGGGCTGAGGCGCCAACGAAAAAGGGCGCCTCCTTGCGGAAGCGCCCCATCTCTTACTCTTGGCTAGCGAGCGGTTCTTAGAACTCGCCGCTGAGCGTGATGCCGTAGGTGCGCGGCTCGGCGAGGAATGCCGAGTAGGTCTGCTGCGGCGCCACGAACGGGGTGTTGATTGCAACCTGGGTGTAGTCCTTGTCGAACACGTTCTGCACCCAGCCTTCGATCGAGAAGCGATCGGCGATGTTGGTGAGACCGATACGGCCGTTCACCACCACATAGCTTTCCTGCTCCTTGCCGAACAGAAGGTCCGAACCGGTGTTGTAACCGCTGGTCAGACGCGAGTTCACGAAGAACAGGCCTTCCATGCCGCTGTTGCCGATCGGCGGAGTCCACGCGAAGGACGAGGTCACGACAGTCTTCGGCGCGTTCGACAGATTGTCGCCCGGCAGGAGACGCAGAGCGGGGTCGAGCGGCGCGCCGCTGTCGTCACCGATCAGGTCGTCTTCGTATGCGGTGTCGGCATAGGTGAAGCCCAGCGTGATGTTCACGTCGGGGTGCGGACGAGCGTAAGCTTCGACTTCGACACCCTTGGCGACAACGCCCGGAGCAACGTCAGCCGGTGCACAGGCGCCGGTTGCCGCACTCGCGTCCTGATCCGCACCGCCGAGGCTGGCCGAGCAGCTGTTGACGTTCTGGACCAGAAAGACCGAGCCGTTGAAGGTGTTGAGCTGGAAGTTGGAGAACTCCTGATAGAAGCCAGCAACGCTCACGCCGAATTCACGGGTCGAGTACTTCGCACCGATTTCGAACGCGTCCACGGTTTCTTCTTCGAACTGCAGCGTGCTCGGGTCGATGTTGGCGACATTGAGAGTCACCGGATTGCCCAGAGCCGAACGGTCGAGGTTGAAGCCGCCAGCCTTGTAGCCACGCGAGTACGAGGCATAGGTCAGCAGATCCGGGCTCACCTTGTAGCTCAGGATCGCGGTGCCGGTGAACTCGTCTTCGTCACGCGAGTCTGCGATCGAAAGACCGTCGAGTTCTGCGGTCGAGTTACCCTGACACGAGAGAGCGATAAGGCCGCCGGCCAGACCTGCGAGCGACGGAACCTGCAGGAACGAACCGAGCAGCGCGCGGTTGGTCGGGCAGATCGTGTTATCGTTCGAGAACGTGGCGTCGAAGTTCTTGGTTTCGTTGGTGTAACGAAGACCAAGGGTCAGATCGAGACCTTCGGTGATGTTGATGATGTTGTGCGTGAAGATCGCGAAGTTTTCGCTCTTCTGGTTGTACACATCGCCCGTGCCGCCGAGGTCGCTGACGTTCGACAGGTTGGTGATGCCGGCCAGAATGGCGGGGGTTGCCGCGCCGAATGCACCTGCGCCGCCATTGGCAGCCTGAAGCGCGCCGAAGCCGGTCGGGCCGAAGCAGTCCTGTGCCGACGGATTGACCAGTGCCGGGTTCACCGCAAGCGCGATGCGGCAGCTTACGAAGGTGCCGTAGTCATTGCCGAAGCGCAGGTTGTCGCGGGGTTCAAGCTTTTCGTTGGCGTAGTAGCCGCCGATCAGCCAGTCGAGCGCACCGTCAAACGCGGTGCCCGACAGACGCAGTTCCTGCGTGAAGGTCTGGAACTCGCGCGCGCCGGCATTGTCGCCCGGTGCACGGTAGAGAATGTCGACCGTGGTGTAATCGGTGTCCGAACCCTGGGTGTTCGAATATTCGCGATAGGCGGTGATCGAGGTCAGCGAAACGCCGCCGAGATCCCACTCGAGCGTGCCCGAAACACCGTAGTCTTCGGTTTCACCGGCGTAGGAACGGCCGGCGGTCGGGTAGATGTCACGGTCGAAAGTCGACTGCGACAGGGCCAGCGGGTTCTGGCCGAGGCCGAGCAGCACGTTGACGATCGGGTTGTTGGTGCTGGTCAGCGGGGTGCCGCCGGTCGGACGGGTGAACGGATCGAGGCCCGGCGAAACGCTGGCGAGCGGAGCGAAATCGTTCTGGACGAAGGTCGCGGCGCAGCAGGCCTCTTCCTTCTTCGAGTAATCGCCCGAGAGACGGAACGAGATGTCTTCGCTCGGCTCGAACAGAACCTGTGCGCGCACGAGGTAACGGTCGCGGTCGTTGACCGTGCCGCCGTTGGTGACGTCGTTGTAGAAGCCGTCACGCTCGAAATAGACACCGTCGATGCGGGCCGCGACCGTGTCGCTCAGCGGCGCATTGATACCGGCTTCGACGCG
>PALE01000035.1 GCA_002706445.1 Erythrobacteraceae bacterium | reverse complement strand
TTGTCCACCGCTATTCGAGCCATAATTACAAGCTTCGCTACTGGCTCGCCGCCTGCGGAATCCATCCCGAACGCGATGTCGAGATTGTGGTCGTCCCGCCGCCCTTCGTCTGCGATGCGCTGGCGAGTGGAGAGATCGACGGAGCCTGCGTGGGCGAGCCGTGGAATTCGATCTGTGTCGACCGCGAAGTAGGCGCAATCGTGCTCTTCACCGCGCAGATCTGGCGGCGCGGAGTGGAGAAGGTGCTCGCCATGCGCGAGAGCGTGCTCGACGAGCGGCGCGAGGAAACCGAGGCACTGATCCGTGCGATGAGGCGCGCCGGGGCGCATTTCGTCGATCCGGCCAATTTCGAAAGCAACAGCCGCATCCTTGCGCGGCCCGATTATCTCGATTCGCCGGTCGAGATGGTCCAGCAGGCGGTCACCGACAAGATTGTTCTCAGCAAAGGCACGCCCCCGATCCACTTCACCGACTTCATGTTCCAGCATAGCGAAGCGGCGAATTTTCCATGGGTCAGCCAGGCCGCCTGGCTCTATTCGCAAATGGTCCGCTGGGGGCCGCTCGAATACTCCACCGACGATTCGCAAAAGGCCATAAGGACCTTCCGTCCTGACGTTTACCGCAGTGCATTATCAAACACCGGAGACGATTTGCCGGGCGCCAATTCGAAGGTCGAAGGGAGCGTCACCCAACCGCTTCAGGTGGGTGTGCAACAAGGCTCTATCACTTTGTCCGAAAACAGGTTTTTCGATGGGCGCAGCTTCGATCCCGATGAGATTGAAAGCTATCTGGCGGCGCTTCGATAACGTCTTTTCCATGCTGCAATGCAAAAACATAATTGCGCATCCGGGCCGAATCGCGTAACAGATTGCGAGAGCGGAGAGCTTACACCCAAGGACGGGTGAGCGCTGAGCTGCCGCTTGTTTTAGAGATTTGCGTGGCAACGTAGCCGCCCGAAATGGATCCCCTCAGGGGTCCAGTTCGAGGCGGCTTTTTTGCGTTCTGCGCTCACGATGGAGACCAGTTCGATGTCGCATAATGAGTTCAAGGGCCAACTCTCACGCCGGACCGCACTCGGCACGATCGCGGTATTCGCAGCAGGTGCTGCACTGGCTTCCTGCGGCAGCGGCACGAGCGACGCTCCGGCACTGACCGCCGCCAATATCGACGGTCCGCCCGAAAAGCCCAACCTCAAGCTCGGCTTCATCAAGCTGACCGACATGGCCCCGCTCGCGGTCGCCAAGGAAAAAGGCTTCTTCGCCGAGGAAGGCCTCAATGTCGAACTCGAACCGCAGGCGAACTGGAAGGTTCTGCTCGACGGTGTGATCGGCGGGCAACTCGACGGGGCACACATGCTCGCCGGCCAGCCGATTGCCGCGACCATCGGTTACGGCACCAGGGCTGATCTAATTGCGCCCCTTAGCCTCGATCTCAACGGCAATGCGATCACGCTGTCGAACCGGGTATGGGCGATGATCAAGGACAGCCTGCCCAAGGGGCCAGACGGCAACCCGGTGCACCCGATCTCGGCCGAAGTGCTGAAGCCGGTGGTCACCGAGTTCGAAAAGCAGGGCAAGCCGTTCAACATGGGCATGGTGTTCCCGGTCAGCACCCACAATTACGAGCTGCGCTACTGGCTTGCGGCAGGCGGCCTCAATCCCGGCTTCTACACCGACGGCGATGTCGCGGGCGTGATCGGCGCGGATGTAAAGCTTTCGGTTACTCCGCCGCCACAGATGCCTGCGACGCTCGAAGCTGGCACGATCGAAGGCTATTGCGTGGGCGAGCCGTGGAACCAAGCTGCCGTATTTAAGGGCATTGGCGTTCCCGTCATCACCGATCACGAAATCTGGAACGACAACCCCGAAAAAGTGTTCGGCCTGCGCAAGGATTTCGCCGAGCGTTTCCCCGCCACCACCGTTGCCATGCTGCGCGCGATTATCAAAGCTCAGCAATGGCTTGATGCCGATGGCGGGGCGAACCGTCAGGAAGCAGTGGAGATCCTCAGCCGTCCCAATTATGTCGGCGCCGACGCCGAAGTGATTGCCGCTAGCATGACCGGCAAGTTCACCTTCGAGAAGGGCGATACGCGCGACGCCGAAGGCTTCAACATCTTCTTCGACAAGTTCGCAGGCTACCCCTACTATTCCGACGCGATCTGGTATCTCACCCAGATGCGCCGCTGGGGGCAGATTGCCGACGACAAGGCTGATCAGTGGTATTTCGACACCGCCAAGTCGGTCTATCGTCCCGACCTCTATCTTGCCGCTTCCAACAAGCTCGTCGCTGACGAGGTAATCCCGGCGGAATCGGTTCCCGAAACCGACGGCTTCCGCGGCGAGCAGGGCGGCTTCATCGATGGTGTCATCTTCGATGGCAAGGCGCCCAACGCCTATCTCGCCAAGTTCGATATCGGCCTCAAGCAGGGCCAGAAAGTCACCGCCAGTGGAGTCACAGGCGGCTGAACCTAAGACGCGCGTAGACATCCAATCATGAGTAACGGAGCCGGAACTATGGCAACTGCATATGCCGACATCGCCGAACCGAACGAAACCACTGACGTGTCTGCCCAATCGGATGCGAACACGGCTACGGCCAACACGGAGGTTGAATCCGCGGCTTCGCAGCGCCCCAATCTCCTGCTCGGCAAGCTGCAGGGGTTTGCCAAGGGGCTGATCGCCCCGACCATCGGGATCGTCGCCTTTCTGTTGCTGTGGGCGGTGCTCGCGCCGCAGGTCGATACCTCGCTCGGTGCGCTTCCAGGGCCAGTGGAAGTCGGCGAACAGAGCGTTGCGCTCTACGACGAATGGAGCGCGGCGAAGGACACCGAGGCGGAGTTCTACGCCGATCAGGACGCGCGCAACGAAGCGGCGATCGCCGCGGGCAACCCCGGCTCGGTGACCGAGTTCGATTATGCCGGACCGCCGACTTTCCTCGACCAGATCTTCACTTCGCTGAAGACTGTCGCGCTCGGCTTTTTCCTCGCGACGCTGGTTGCCGTGCCGATCGGGTTGCTGGCAGGGCTCTCGCCGACCTTCAATGCTGCAATCAATCCGCTGGTGCAGATCATGAAGCCAGTGAGCCCGCTCGCATGGTTGCCAATTGTGACCATGGTGATTTCGGCAATGATCACCAGCGCCGATCCGATCCTGCCCAAGGCTTTCGTGATTTCGGCGCTGGTAGTGATGTTGTGCTCGCTGTGGCCAACTCTGATCAACACTGCTGTCGGCACCGCGAGCATCGATAAGGACCTCTTGAACGTTGGCCGCGTGCTCAAGCTCGGCGTCTTCGCCAAGCTGACCAAGCTCGTTCTGCCTGCCAGCCTCCCATACATCTTCACCGGCATGCGGTTGTCTCTGGGCGTGGGCTGGATGGTACTGATTGCGGCCGAAATGCTCGCCCAGAACCCCGGCCTCGGCAAGTTCGTGTGGGATGAGTTCCAGAACGGATCGAGCCAGTCGCTTGCCCGCATCATGTTCGCGGTGATCGTGATCGGCTTCATCGGTTTCGGCCTCGACCGCCTGATGATGAGTCTGCAGGCGCTGGTCGCCAAGAACCGGACGGTGTGATCATGTCCATTCCCATCCTTACGCTTTCCGGCGTCACCAAGTCCTACAAGGGCAATGCAGGAACCACCGAAGTGCTCGGCGGAATCGACCTCGAAGTGGCCGAAGGCGAGTTCGTTGCGATCCTCGGCTTCTCGGGCGCAGGCAAGACGACGCTGATCAATGCGATTGCTGGGCTGGTCGATCCCGATGGCGGCGAGATCCTGCTGAAAGGTGCCGCGATCGATGGACCGGGCAAGGATCGCGGGCTGGTGTTCCAATCCTATTCGCTGTTTCCGTGGCTCACGGTCGAGGCCAATGTCGCGCTGGCAGTGGACGCGGTCCACAAGGATCGCTCCGCAGCCGAACGGGCCGCGCTGGTGAAACAGAAGGTCGAACTCGTCGGACTTGGCCATGCGATGGATCGCAAGCCTGCACAGCTTTCAGGAGGGATGCGCCAGCGTGTCTCGGTTGCGCGGGCGCTCGCGATGGAACCCGAAATCCTCCTCCTCGATGAGCCGCTCTCCGCGCTCGACGCGCTCACCCGCGCCAAGCTGCAGGATGAGATCGAGCGCATTCGCAAGGAAGAGGGACGCACCATCCTTCTCGTCACCAACGATGTCGACGAGGCGCTTTTGCTCGCGGACCGGGTTGCGGTGCTAACGCCTGCTCCGGCGGCTCGGATCGGCAAAGTATACGAGGTCAACGTCGTCCGTCCGCGCGATCGCGAGGCGGTCAATGACGATCCGGCCTATCAGAAGCTGCGCAGCGAGATCATCGCCTATCTCGGCACGCTCAACGATGCGAGCAGCTCGGTCGGCGAGAGCGCGGTCGCTTTGCCCAATGTCGCCCCGCTCGATCTCGCGCCGCCCCCAAAGGCTTATCGCGACGCAGCCGCGAGCCCCGTGAGCACGCGCTTCCTTGAATTCTACAAGCTCGACAAGATCTATCCCACCCCCAAGGGTCCGCTCAAAGTCGTCGACGATTTCAATCTGATCATGGACAAGGGCGAGTTCATCTCGCTGATCGGCCACTCGGGCTGCGGCAAATCGACCGTTCTGACCATGGCTGCCGGGCTCAACGAAATCAGCGGCGGCGGGATCGTGCTCGACAATCGCGAAATCGACGTCGCCGGTCCCGACAAGGCGGTGGTGTTCCAGGCGCCGAGCCTGATGCCATGGCTTACCGCGCGCGACAATGTCGCTCTGGGTGTCGAGCGGATCTATCCGCATGCCTCGCGCGGCGAGCGCAGGGATATCGTCGACTATTATCTCGACCGCGTCGGGCTAGGCGATGCGAAGGACAAGCTCGCCGCTGAGATGTCGAACGGCATGCGTCAGCGCGTCGGTATTGCGCGCGCCTTTGCGCTCTCGCCGCGTCTGCTGTTGCTCGATGAGCCTTTCGGCATGCTCGACAGTCTTACGCGCTGGGACCTGCAGGACGTGCTGGTCGAGACCTGGAACCGCACAAAGGTCACCGCGATCATGGTCACCCACGATGTCGACGAAGCGATCCTGCTCGCCGACCGGGTGGTGATGATGACCAATGGCCCCAACGCTACCATCGGCAAGGTGCTCAAGGTCGATCTGCCGCGACCGCGTGACCGCAAGGCGCTGCTCGAGACTTCGGAATTCTATCACTACCGGCAGGAGGTGCTGCACTTCCTCGCCGAATACGACCACGGGCCAGCTGCAAAGGCGGCCTGAACCCTCTGGAGAGGACGCGGGGCGGCAACGGCGCCGCTATTCGCGAAAGCAAGTTTTTCCGGCGGGCAACGGCGCTCGCCTCTCGTTCCAGAGTGGACGGCGGAGCGGCTTGCTCCGTTTCAGGGAGGTGAACCCATGCGTATCAAGACTGCTCTTCTCTTCGCAGCGGCCCCGCTAGCTTTTGCTGCTACGCCTGCCTTTGCGGCCCCCGGTGATCCGATCGCGCTTGGCGACGACGCGACGCTCGACATTCAGGCCAATGTCCGCCTGCGCTATGAGGCGGTCGATCAGGATAATGCGGTAGAGGATGCCGATGCGCTGACCGTTCGCGGCCGGGTCGGCGTCGAACTCGCGTTCTCAGGCTTCAAGCTGTTCGCCGAGGGCGAGGCGACTGGCGCGCTGGCAGATGATTATAACGACACGCTTCCCTTCAACGGGGTCGAGCCCTTCTCGGTCGTCGCAGACCCCGAAAACTTCGAGCTGAACCGGCTCCAGCTGTCCTATTTCAAGGATGGGAATGGCGTCACCGTCGGTCGCCAGCGGATAATTCTCGACAATGCGCGCTTCGTCGGCAACGTCGGCTGGCGGCAGAATGAGCAGACCTTTGACGCGGTGCGCGGGCAGGCGAAGATTGGTCCGGTTTCGCTCGATGCGACCTATTCGAACAGCCAGCGCACCATCTTTGGCGTTGATAGCCCGCGCGAGGCGATGGATGGGGATCTGGTCCTGCTCAATGGCGGCATCGACACCAAGGTCGTCGATGTGAAGGCCTTTGCCTATCTGCTCGACTACGACGCAGGACAGGCATTCAATTCGCTGCCCTTTTCGAGCCAGACATACGGCTTTCTTGCCAAGGCCGACATTCCGCTCGGCGTCGCAAAGCTGAACCTCCTAGCGAGCGCAGCAACCCAGCAGGATCTGGGTGACAACCCGACCTCCTATTCGACCGAGTATTACAATCTCGAAGCGGGCGTCGGCGTGTCGGGCTTCACGCTCAAGGCTGGTTATGAAGAGCTTGGCAGTGATGGCGGCGTGGCTGCATTCCAGACTCCGCTCGCCACACTCCATGCCTTCAACGGCACAGCGGACGTGTTTCTTGTGACCCCGGCCACAGGCCTGCGCGACACCTATGCGAGCGTCGCCAAGGGCTTCACTATCCCCGGCCTCACCACCTTTAATGCCATGGTCGCCTACCACCAGTTCGACAGCGACTTTGGCGGGATCGACTACGGCTCCGAATTCGACGCGCAGATCGGCTTCAAGGTCGGTCCGGTCGGCGTGCTCGCCAAATTCGCTAGCTACAACGCCGACAGCTTCGGCGTCGATACCGACAAGTTCTGGCTGCAGGCCGAATACAGCTTCTGAGTGAACGAAGGACAAGCCAATGAACGCGCAAACTTCGATCGAACATCCACCCACCACGCGAAAGCGTGAGCGGCTGGTTGTGATCGGCAACGGCATGGCGGGATGCCGCGCTGTCGAGGAGGTGCTCGAGCGCGATGCCGAACGCTATGCGATCACCATCATCGGCGCGGAACCGCGCGTGAACTATGATCGCATCATGCTCTCGCCGGTGCTGGCGGGCGACAAGACGTTCGACGAGATCGTAATCAACAGCGCCGAATGGTACGCCGACAATGGCATCGAACTGCTCTCGGGCGATCCGGTCCAGCAGATTGACCGCGACGCCAAGACCGTCACCAGCCAGTCTGGTAAGGTCGTGGCCTATGACAAGCTGCTGATCGCGACCGGTTCCGACCCCTTCATCATTCCGGTGCCGGGCAAGGATCTGAACGGGGTCATCACATTCCGCGATCTCGACGATGTTGAGAAGATGCTCGCAGCGGCTGCAGGCGGTGGTGAGGCAGTGGTAATCGGCGGCGGCCTCCTCGGCCTCGAAGCTGCGCATGGGCTGACGCTGCGGGGCATGAAGGTCACTGTCATCCACCTCATGCCGACGCTGATGGAGCGCCAGCTTGACGAGGCGGCGGGTTACCTCCTCAAGCAAGAACTGGAGCGGCGCGGTCAGACCATTCTGACAGGAGCCAACACCAAGCAGATCCTTGGTGCGGACGGTCACGTTGCTGCGGTCGAACTAGAAGACGGCATGCGGATCAAGGCCGACATTGTCGTTATGGCAGTCGGCATTCGCCCCGCGACCTCGCTCGCCAATACTGCCGGGCTCGAATGCGAGCGCGGGATCGTCGTCAACGACCAGATGGTCACCTCCGATCCCGACGTGCTCGCCGTGGGCGAATGCGTTCAGCACCGGGGCCAGTGCTACGGCCTTGTCGCCCCGCTGTGGGAGATGTGCCGCGCGCTCGCCGACCAACTGACCGACACCGACAGCGCCTATGAAGGTTCGGTCACCTCGACCAAGCTCAAGGTCAGCGGCATCGACGTTTTCTCTGCGGGCGACTTTTCGGGCGGCGAAGGCTGCGAGGATATCGTGATGCGCGACGCCGCGCGCGGGGTGTACAAGCGGCTGGTCATCAAAGACGACAAAATCATCGGCGCAGTGCTCTATGGCGATACCGCTGACGGCAGTTGGTACTTCGACCAACTGCGCAAGGAAGCCGATATTTCCGATATCCGCGAAGGGCTGATCTTCGGTCAGGCCTTCACCACGGGGGGCGCGCTTGCGGACCCTAGCGAAGCCGTTGCCGCATTGTCGGACGACGCAGAAATCTGCGGCTGCAACGGCGTCTCCAAAGGCAGGATCGTCCAGACAATCGCCGCCGGCGCGCACACGATCGACGCACTGCGTGCCAGCTGCAAGGCCTCGGCCAGCTGCGGTTCGTGCACCGATACGTGCGAGGCACTGCTGAGCCTGACGCTCGGCGACCAATATGGCGGCGAGCGCACGGTCAAGACCATGTGCAAATGCACCAGCTTCGGCCACGACGATGTGCGGCGCTTGATTTTCGAGAAGGAACTCAAGGCTATCCCAGAAGTCATGCAGGAGCTGCACTGGACCACGCCCGAAGGCTGTTCCTCGTGTCGCCCCGCGTTCAACTATTACCTGCTGTGCGCATGGCCGGGCGAATATGAGGACGACCAGAAGAGCCGCTTCGTCAACGAACGACTGCACGCGAATATCCAGAAGGACGGCACCTATTCGGTCGTCCCGCGCATGTGGGGCGGGGTGACCAACCCGACCGAGCTGCGCGCGATTGCCGACGTGGTCGAGAAATACAACGCGCCGCTGGTCAAGGTTACCGGCGGGCAGCGGCTCGATATCTTCGGGATCAAGAAGGAGGATTTGCCCGCGGTTTGGGCCGATCTCAACGCGGCCGGAATGGTCTCGGGCCACGCCTATGGCAAGAGCTTGCGCACGGTGAAGACTTGCGTAGGCTCCGAATGGTGCCGCTTTGGAACGCAGGATTCGACCGGCCTCGGAATCAAGATCGAACGGATGACGTGGGGCAGCTGGATGCCGCACAAGTTCAAGATCGCCGTGAGCGGCTGCCCGCGCAATTGCGCCGAGGCGACGATCAAGGATTTTGGCGTCGTCTGTGTCGAGAGCGGATACGAACTCCACATCGGCGGCAATGGCGGGATCAAGGTCCGCGCCACCGACCTGCTCTGCAAGGTTGAAACCGAGGAAGAGGCGCTCGATTACTGCGCCGCGCTCATCCAGCTTTACCGTGAGGATGCGCACTATCTTGAGCGCACCGCCCCATGGCTCGAACGCAAGGGCCTCGACTGGATCAAGGCCGAGCTGCTGGACGATCCGCAATCGGTTCCCGTGCTCGCCGCGCGGTTCCGGTACTCGCAGCAGTTCATGCAGGACGATCCGTGGGAGCGCCGCGCCAAGGGTGAGCGGCGAGACCTCCACGCGCATCTCGGCGAAATCCGTCCGTTCAATCTGGAGATCGCATGATGACCCAAGATGCACGCTGGATCGACATCGGCCTCGCCTCGCACATCGAACCGGGCACCGCGCGCACGCTTCCGGTGCAAGGCGGCGAGGAGATCGCGGTTTTTCGCACCATGCGCGGCGAGGTCTATGCCCTCGTCAACAAATGCCCGCACAAGCACGGGCCGTTGAGCCAAGGCATCATCCACGGCGACAGCGTATCGTGCCCCTTGCACAACTGGCGCATCTCGCTGCGCAGCGGCGAGGCGCTGGGCGAAGACAAGGGCTGCACGCCCACCATCCCAATCAAGCTCGATGGGGGCCGCATCTACATCTCACGCAAGGAAGCTCTGGCGGGTTCGAGAGCCGAAGCGTGATCGGGGCAGCCGGAGATTGACCATGAGGAAGCCATCACCAGCAATCGGGACCAGTGCCTGCGCCCAGCGCACCACCTGCCCCTATTGCGGTGTAGGTTGCGGAATATCGGCAAAGGTGACCGGGCCGCGCTCTGTCGAGGTCGAGGGCGACCCCGACCACCCTGCCAATCGCGGCAGACTGTGTTCGAAGGGCACGCATCTCGGCGAGACGGTCGGGCTGGAGGGGCGCTTGCTTCACCCGATGATTGGCGAAGAGCGCGTCGGATGGGACACCGCGCTGGGTGAGGTCGCAGGGCGGATGCGCGCTTGCATCGCGCAGCACGGACCCGACAGCGTCGCACTCTACGTCTCGGGCCAGCTGCTGACCGAGGACTATTATGTCGCCAACAAACTCGCCAAGGGTTTTGTCGGCACCGCCAATATCGACACCAATTCGCGGCTATGCATGGCGAGCGCGGTGGCAGCGCACAATCGCGCGTTCGGCGAAGATGTCGTCCCTTGCACCTATGACGATCTGGAGGCTGCGGACCTGATCGTGCTGGTCGGCTCGAACACCGCATGGTGTCACCCGGTTATCTGGCAGCGCATCGAAGCCGCTCGCGAACGCCGCGGGACCAAGCTGGTGGTTATCGATCCGCGCCGCACCGAAACTGCGCAATGCGCCGATCTTCACCTGGCCATCGCGCCCGATCGTGACGTTGCGCTGTTCAACGCCTTGCTCGGCCGAATGTTCGAGCGTGGCGCGATCGACCAGAATTTCCTCGCCGAATCTTGCGTACTCCCCTCAGGGTTCTGGGACACACTCGATTGCGATCCCGGCGTTCCTGCCGAAGCTTTCGAAGCGTTCGTCGAACTCGTCGCCGCGCACTCGCGGACCGTCACCCTCTTCAGTCAGGGCGCGAACCAGTCGGTCGGGGGGACCGACAAGGGCAATGCGATCATCAACTTCCACCTCGCGACCGGGCGGATTAATCGCGAAGGCGCAGGACCGTTCTCGATCACCGGCCAGCCCAACGCCATGGGCGGACGCGAAGTCGGCGGGCTGGCCAATATGCTGGCCTGTCACCTCGGCTTTTCAGTCAAGGAACGCCAGGCTGTCGCGGGGTTCTGGCAGTCTGGCAAACTGTGCACCGAACCGGGCCTCAAGGCGGTCGAGATGTTCCGCGCGGTGCATTCGGGGCAGATCAAGTTCCTCTGGGTGGTGGCAACCAACCCTGCCGTATCGATGCCCGATGCTGGCTTCGTGCGCGAGGCGCTGGCGCGCTGCCCGACGGTTGTCGTGAGCGATATCATCGCCGACACTGACACCGCGCGGCTTGCGCACATCCGTCTCCCGGCGCTCGGTTGGGGGGAGAAGGACGGCACCGTCACCAATTCGGAGCGCATGGTGAGCCGCCAGCGCGCGCTCTTCGCCCCCCCCGGCGAGGCGCGCGCCGACTGGGAGATCATCGCAGAGGTTGCGAAGCGTCTAGGCCACGGCGAGGCCTTCGCCTTCGACAATGCCGCCGCCGTCTTCCGCGAATACGCCGCGATGACCGCGCTGGCGGTGCAGTTCGGCAAGCGGCTCGACCTCACCCAATGGGCCGGGTGCAGCGACGAAGCCTATGACGCCATGGCGCCATTCCGCTGGGGCGGAACCTTCCCACTCGCCGACGGCTTTCCCACGGCTAGCGGCAAGGCTCAGCTCGTCAGCGTCGTTCCACCGACGCCGGGCGAAGTCGATGGTGAACAAAAGCTGCGGCTCAACACCGGGCGCTACCGCGACCATTGGCACACGATGACGCGGACAGGCCTTTCACCCACGCTCTCGCAGCACCGGCGCGAACCTTTGCTCGAAATCACCGCGACTGATGCCAAGGAAAGCGGTCTCGCCGATGGCGGCCTCGCCACGGTGACCAGTGCGAGCGGGAAGAGCATCTTCCGCGTGAGTGTGGTCGATACGCAGGCCGCTGGCGAGGTCTTCGTGCCTATGCACTTCACTGACGCCACTTCGAGCGGAGGTCGCACCGGGGCGCTTGTCGATCCGGTGACCGACCCGATCTCGGGCCAGCCCGCCTTCAAGAACGTCGCCGCTTCGGTCGTGCCCTTTGTGCCCGACTGGCGCGCCTTTCTGGTCACGCGGGAGCAGGTTGCGCCCGCCTGCACCTATTGGACGCGCGCGCGGATCAAGGGCGGCTGGCTGACCGAGCTGGCAGGGCTGGGCACAGTCGATATCGACGCACTGCTTCCCGAAGGATCGCGCAACGAGGTCAGCGACCGGACGCGCGGCATGCTTCGCATTATGGTCGAAGAAGATTCTGGCGAGTTGATCGCGGCGCTCTACCTAACCCGCAGCGGAAAACTCCCCGCACGCGACTGGATCGAACGGCAGTTCGCTGCCCCCGATGCCTCAACCATCGAATTGCTTGCCGGACGCCCTTCAGTGCCGATGCCTGATCGCGGCGCGCTCGTATGCGTCTGCCACGATGTCGGCGAGAAGACGATCCTCGCCGCCGCCTGTGAGGGCGCGGAAAGCGTCAAAGCGATTGGGGAGAGGACCTGCGCGGGAACCAATTGCGGTTCGTGCCGTCCGCTGATCGCAAAACTGATCGAGGCGGCAAAGGCAAAGACTTCGGAGGAAGCACTATGATTGTACCGGGTGAAGTGTGGCTGGTGGGCGCAGGGCCGGGCGATCCCTATCTCCTGACGCGCAAAGCCGAGCGACTGCTGCAAGCGGCGACCGTGGTATTCTACGATGCACTGGTCGGCCCTGGCGTGCTCGCTCTGATCCCCACTGACGTGCGGCTGATTCCTGTAGGCAAGCGCTCGGGCCGACACTCGAAGGATCAGAAGACCATCGACGCGCTGATTGTCGATGCGGCGCTGGCGGGCGAAAGCGTTGTGCGGCTCAAAGGCGGTGATCCGGCGATATTCGCGCGCGCCAGCGAGGAAATTGAGGCTTGCCGCGCTGCCGGTGTGCGTGTGCGGATTTGCCCTGGCATCACAGCAGCGAGTGCAGCAGCGGCTGATCTCGGCCTGTCGCTGACGCTTCGTGGGCTGGCGCGACGGCTCACCTTCGTGACCGCCCATACCAAAAAGGGCCAGACAGTCGCGCTCGATTGGGAGGCGCTTGCCGATCCGCAGGCGACGCTCGCGGTCTATATGGGCCAGGCTGCTGCGGGCGAGGTCGCCGCCGGACTAATTGGCGCGGGGCTCTCGCCTGCCACTCCCGTTGCGCTGGTTGAGAACGCCAGCCTGCCCGATGGTGGTCACTTTCTGACTCGTCTCGACTTACTCCCGCTGGCAGCCCGTACCGCGTTGGGTGACGGACCTGCGCTGATCCTGATCGGCGAAGCGCTCGGCGGTGGTCGCGCAAATGTGTCGGCAGTCGAGGCGGAGCTACACGCCGGAGAAGTCGAATGACATCGACCTTCATTAAGGCCGTCGAAATCTGGGTGCCCAATGCAGCACGGACCAAGCTGACGCTCAAGACCGGCTATTATGGTGAGCTCGACTATTTTGAGCGGATCAGCCGCGGCATGCAGTTCGCCTATGACGAAGGACTGCCGGGCAAGTGCTGGGCGGCAGGGCATCCACTTATGCTCAAGGATCTCGGCAATTCCTATTTCAAGCGCGGCGAAGAGGCGATGACGGTCGGCCTCACAAGCGCCACTGCGATCCCTCATTTCAACGGCAATGATCTAACTGCGGTGACCGTGTTATTCTGCGGCGACAACGCTCACCATGTCGGCGCGATCGAATTGTGGCACGCGCCCGCTGGCGAGCCGCAGATGGCGCTATACGACGGCTATTTCGGCCGCGCCGAGAAATTCAAGTTCTCCGCCCGCCACACTCAGTTTTCGCGAAAAATCGGGCTGCCTGGGATCGTGTGGGACAGCGGTCTACCACTGATCATGGAGGATCTGGGCCGCAGCGAAGCCTTTCTGCGGCGCGATGATGCGGCCAAGATCGGCATTGGCCGCGGCGTCGGCATCCCAGTCAGCACCCGCGGCCCCGATCACTGGGTGCTCGTGCTACTATCGGCACAAAGCTCGCCGATTGCGCAGCGCTTCACTCTTTGGCTGCCCGACGAGATCAAAGGAACGTATGCCTTTGGGGGAGGATATTGTGAGAGCGGCACAGATTTGGCGGCGGAATTCAGAAAGATTACGCATCCGCTCGATGTCGGCCTCCTGGGAGAAGCAAGGACAAGCCGCACTCCGTCGCTGACGAAATCAGACGCCGCGGGTCCGGGAATGCATGCAGCAGACTTGGTATTGCCATGCATGCAAGGCGAAGCACTTTCCGCTCTTCTGGAATTGAAGTTCTGACTAGCCCCGTATCTTTAGCGAACGAATCTACGGTAGTTTGGCCACGCTTCCGCTTTCGTGCGCAATGAGCGAAGACGCGACTGTCTGCTTGCGGACCAAATACAGTCGTGTCTTCACATAAACGGCGTTATCAATCCGGCGTTACGCTCCTTGCCAAAACCGTAGCCTTGCGTAGCTTGCAGGAATGGCACGAACAGCACTTCCCGACGCGGTCAAATGGTACTCAGACGATCGTGAATGGGCGGATTTTTCAAATGGAGGAAAGAACCGAAGCGCATAATGCTTGATCAATATGGGCGCTTTCCAGACGTCCCCCACGATCTTGCAGACGAGCTTTTCGGGAGGGTCATCGCTAGGTTGGCGGCTGGAGACCTTGTGGGTTACGGGCGTTGGGGATTTCGTTCTGAATTCGAAGAGATTGAGGCCGAGCACTGGCTTACCTCCTCTTACAATATTTGGTTCAACGAGCTTGGCTACGCCGATGGCGGAAAAGTCGGCTATAGTGGCATCTGTGTCGAGGCCCGCAGCTCCGTCGTGGCGGAGAATCCTCCGCAAGAAAAGCGCGGTGACGTCAAACGCTTTTTCAAAGACTGGTGTGAAGCCAATCCTGGTGTGAAAATCAATCGCGCAAAGATGCTTCAGGAAACCAGATCTCAACTCTCGGAAATCGGGACAATTTCCGAGAACATGTTCAACAGTCTTTGGCGCGATGAGTTCCCAACCCGGCAGAAATATAAGAACAGGCCTCCATCCGCATGAATTTGAATGGGTGCGGAAAAAATTAAGCTTTCAGGCACTTCCCCTCCTCTTAGCCTCCACGGATCTGACTAGATCCTTTGAGCCTCGCAAAGCTTGAGAGGCTTATCACCAATCACATCATCGCCGCTATCGATGCTGGAGCTGGCAAGCTTAAAATGCCTTGGCACCGTTCGGGCGCGAACATCATGCGACCCGTCAATGTGGCATCTGGCAATGCCTATCGCGGCGTCAACACCGTTGCCCTCTGGGCCGCCGCTGATGCCTTTGGCTACCATCACGGCCTTTGGGGCACATACCGCCAGTGGCAGGATCGAGGTGCGCAAGTCCGCAAGGGCGAGAAATCCTCGCTAATCGTTTTCTACCGCGAATTCGACAGTGATGATGCCGATGACAGCGACGACAATGATCGTCGTCGGCGCTGCATGGCGCGCGCGTCCCGCGTGTTCAACATCGCTCAGGTCGATGGTTATGAGCTCGCCGAGCCCACCACCGAAGACAATCGGGTTGATCCGATTGCCTCCGCCGAAGCTTTTATATCCGCCACCGGCGCGAAGATCTCCGAAGGTGGAGATCGCGCCTTCTATTCCATCCGTGAGGATGCTATCACGATGCCGGATCGCTTCCGCTTCATCGACACGAAATCCGGTACGGCAACCGAAGCATGGTATGCCACGCTCCTACACGAGCTGACGCACTGGACGGGTGCGTCCCATCGTCTCGATCGCACGTTCGGCGAACGATTTGGCGATGATGCCTATGCGATGGAAGAGCTCGTGGCAGAGCTTGGCGCAGCGTTCCTGTGCGGTGATCTTGGAATCTCCGCTGAACCGCGCGCGGATCATGCGGCCTATATCGACAGCTGGCTGCGCATCCTGAAGGGCGACCGCAAGGCGATCTTCGCAGCTGCGAGTGCCGCGAGCCGTGCTTCTGAATTTATCGTGTCATTCGCCGACAGACAAAAAAGAGCGGCGTAGGGCTACCACAGTCAATCCACTACATGGACACCGGCCACCCTTGGAACCTGCGGCCCAAGCAACTCTTCGAGCCAACGGATTTGACCACCGCGAGCGCGGCAACTCGAAAAGAATGCCCGTTGCTTCGCCCGTGTGAAGGCCACGAAAAAGGAATTGAGTTCTTCGTCCTTGTCTGGTGTCAAACTCCACCAGCTTCGAGCATCAAGACCGAAGAAGATCATGGTGTGGAATTCCATCCCCTTGCTCTTGTGGATGGTCATAATGGGTACCTGAGCCCTTCCTTCAAAGAGATCGAGCGCGCTCCCCCACCCATCAGCCTGCTCAAGTGTTTCAGAGAGCAACATCTCGAAGCCTTCACGTACTCGGTCAAAGTCGACTTGCCGTTGATAAGACGCAGAAGTTTGCCGGATACGTGCTTCACCGATCTCATCGATGAGCATTGATACCAGCCCGACTGCTTGCTCTGGCTCCGGATCATGTGCGTCCATGAAATGCCGTATCGTCCGCGCAATTGCTTCCGTGCGCTGTCCTGCCTTTTGCAGGCCCAACTCATCCTCATCACTTAACGCTTCCAATCGAACGAGATTTTCCTGCGCCGCCGCCCAAGCCTCCGGATTACGCCTCGAACTGCCGAGCCGTAGGAACGGAAGTAGGATTTCGGTCAATTCTTCGGAGAGCAAATCTTGAATTGAAATGTCGCCGACATTGCGCGCCAGATTCCGGATGATCAGCCCGGCGTCGCTAAAGACTTCGTTCAGCTCGCCTTCCACTCGGTCAGCATAATTGCGCGTGAGGATGGCTACGTCGTGAGGCTCAATCCGGCCAGCGGCCACTTCATCAGCAATCCAGCGCGCGATAGTCACTACTTCGTCTTCTTGCGCCGCAAAGTCCCAGATTGCGCAAACATCGCCATCAACCGCCCTAGCTGCGCGCGCCTGAACCCTTTCAACCTGCGGGTTAATGCGGCTTGCGATGCGGTGCTGCAATTCGACTAGGTCATCATGCGACCGCCAGTTCATAAGGAGCGAAACTGGTAGTGCGTTGTACCTTTGCTGGAAGACTTCGAATGCATTGGTCAGCGCTCCCGCCCAGCCCATGATACGTTGCTTGTCGTCACCCACGGCGGTGAGCGAAGCGCGGTCCGGGTCAAACGCCATGTTTACAATCTCGAATTGCGCGCTCGTCGTGTCTTGAAATTCATCAAGAAAAATAAATGGGTAAGTTGCTCTCAGTGAGTCTCGTACCCGATGGTTCGTCCGCAGCAAAAACTCAGCGAGCCTGTTTATCATCGCAAATGTCAGGAATGGCTGAGCGCCGCCATTGTATTGATCATCCCAATAAGCATTGAGGATGCGATCAATTTCAGCCGCGACTATCTGCTCCTCATCAAGGATGCGTCGCGCTGACATCCACTTTTCGAGTTTGGACGACGCAACGTGGGGAGCCTCGGCGCGCCGTAGAAAATCATCAAGGATGCGCTTGTTTGGGAAGGCTATCTGGTAGTCAGCCGGGGGACGATATTGGTCCGGCAAGGCGTTGCGAAATTGATCGACGAGACTCTTCGTAAATGCGTCGAATGTCATCGAAACAAACCGACGTCCCTGATCGGCGGGACAGCGTTTTGCTACGCGATCCGCGAGAGTTCGAGCCGCGTCCCGTTTAAAGCTGATGGCTAGAATTCGCTTGGGTGCTGGGCATATGCCGGTCTGAAGCAGATATGTTGCCTTCTGAGCTAGGAACTCCGTCTTTCCCGCCCCCGCACCGGCAGTGACGCAGACACTACGCTCTACAGTTCTCAGCGCTTGCCAGGCTCGGTCTTCGAGATCGTCAACGCCCTGCGGCCGCCAATCTTCTGGTCGAATAAGCATTATTCTAGCACCAGCGCCCGCACTTTCCTGATCAGCCGTTTCAGCTCTTCGGGTGCGTCGGCCTCAAGCTCTTCGTCTGAAAGGTCGGCGAGTGCAGCCAAATGCGCCTCCGGCTTGCTCTGGCCGAGAAACAGGTAGGGATACCAAGCGAACGCGTCGTCGTACCGGTCATCGAAGAGTTCGGGATTCCCATCCGTCTTGAGGGTCGTGAGCTTTTTCGCCGCCACAGAGGCTTCGTCGAGCTTTGGGCCACGACCACCAGGTCGTACCTTCTGATAGGTTTCGCCGAAAACATAGAGCATCGCGAAATCCAGATCGATTGGACTAGAAAAGAAGACACGCTCGCGCCTCAACGCTTTGAGCCAAGGATGCGCCTGATCTTGATCGACTAGCTCTTGGTCGTCGATTTCATCTTTTTCTTCGAGATCAATCTCACCGTTCACGACCGATCGATTGGCGGATAGATCGTTTCCAAGTTGCCCTAGTTCTTCGATAACATACCGGATGGCATTGGCACCGCCGTGTTTCCGACCGGCATCCAGATCGAGCAGTGTCACAGCGGGAATTTCGAGGTCATTCAGCAAACGCCAAAAATGGCTAACAAACCGTCCGCCCAAAGGCACGATCGGTACGAACGCCTGATCTAACGGGAAACCCATCGCCTCTGCGAGGCGTGGCAGCACAATGCGCTCGGAGTCCCCTTCCGCCAACACAACTGCCCGCGCAAAATAGATCTCTGGGTAGGATTTCACAGCAAGGCGGACATACCGACGTGCGTCCGTTTCTTCGGGCGGAAGTGTCAGCTCTCTCACGGTGCTGCACTTCGTTTCGTTGACATGCCGAAGATAACGTACTTCCTCCGGTTCTAAGCGCGCGAGTATGCTCGCGCTGTGGCTAGACACCAGTGATTGCGCATTGGGCATTTCGCCGATGTTTCTGCATTGGATCATGATTCTCGAAAGGAAAAACGGCGACAAGCAGTTCTCGGGCTCCTCAATGCCGAGGATGGTCAGATATGTGCGTCGAAGTTTTTGCTGATCGAAGGCTTCGTTCTGCGCAGGCAAGGCCAATGCATCATGTTCCATTTCCAGTGTCGCAGCCGTCAGCGCGATATGGAACAGTGAGCGTTGGCCGTCGCTGAGGTCTTCGAGCCGTCTAGGCTGACCTGCTGCATCCGGAACGAAGGCGAATTCGGCGCTCCTAACCAATTCGTCGAGACGGGTTTCGATCAACCGGAACTCAGGCTGCGTATCGGTATCGCCCTGGTGAACCTCTTCCCAGCGCTTCTGCAAGCGCTCTAATACGAATGTCGCAGGTGCTTCACCGTCGAATTGCTCTTGGACGCGCTCGGCTCCAACTGTTGCTGCATCAGTCAAATCCCGAGACCATCTCGCGGCACGCCAGAGCCTTCCCTTTAGAAGTGCCGTCACCTGATCCGACGCATTCCGGTTTGCGGGAACATAAACGAATTGGATGAAATTCCGCTCGGCTGCCTGCACCCGCTTGCAGTCATCCCAGACGAATTCTTCGTCCAACGTGGTAACCCATTTAAGGTCCTGTTCGACGGTGCCTTCGGGCGTTCCATCCTCGAGCCATCGCGCCTGAAGTCGCATCCTCACGTAAAGCGGCGCATCTTCATCGCTCGCACACATATGTTGGAAGACCTCAGGTATGACATTGAACGGGTTGTCCTGCCCGTCCTCGACCTCCTCGACCTCGAGCTCCGGAAAGCTCAATATACAATCGATGTGCAGTTCCGCACCATTGACGAGCTCGGCTGCATCTGGCGCGAGGTGAAAGTCACTCTTCCTTATCGTGCGTTGGCTGTTGGTAATTCCGAACATACGCTGAAGGGCTAGGAATATCGCCGTTTTTCCCGAACCATTGTTGCCGACCAGCGCGGTCGCCGTCGGATTGAAATTGATTGTTTCGGGGGCGGCGCCAAAACACCGGAAATTGCACAGTTCGACACGATGAATTTTCATGGCGCGCTCTTTCAATATTATATAACCGGCTTATTGCCGAGGCTATAATTTAGATCAATCTTATCGGTGTTGCGCCGACTAATTACACTACCAAGTTATCTCATGAGAAATCGACGTTACTTCACTTGATAACAATGACAGTGTTTCTATGTTTTTGGCAAGTTGATCTGGTGGTCATGGGCGCCTAGAAGTGGATTTTCAAGGCCCCCTGCTGCGAGAGCTTTACGAAGGAGTTGCTGTGCGGATCAACCGCTACCGCTGCGTTCGCTTTTGCACCTTCGTTTTTTGAAGAATGCGCCGATTGATCTTTCGCTTCCACGCAATCTGCTTTTCTGAGAGACTACGCGAGAGCATTGTTTGTTTGAGGAAATTGTATTCCTTCTCATCGAACAGATAACCCATTCTGTACGCGTGCTCGATAAGGTCCTTGTTCGGATTGGCCGTGTCATCTTTGGCGATGCGCTTGAGGCCATCAAACAGATTGCCGGTACTGATTTCCATGAAGCGGTTGATGCACACATTCCCGACGTAGGTTTCATTCCCGTTCAATCGGTTCCGGATGTAGCAATGTTCCTTGATGTCCTGCCCACAGGGGCAGTTATCGTACTCGTCGCTGATCTCGACGCCGACCAAATCCCACTCGAGGCGCGCGGCATCAAAGCGATTTGCGACGGAAAGCGGCAGAATATGTGCCTTCAGTCTTTCGAAGTTATGGGTGGCCATCGCGCTGCCTTTCTGAGGTTTTACAATATCATCACGATGGCAGTGAGACAATCTGGAGCGCCAATCAATCTCGATGCACATACCTCCGAATTCACTTCATTGCTTTCAAAGCTTAGGCAACAGATGCGCTCCGTGTCAGGTAGGTTTGCCCGTTCGTCGAGAACAATGACCACATATCGGGCATGATCTCCGACAACATCCTAAGCTGGCTTTCGAAGTTGTTGGGCACTTTCCCATGGGGCCCCACCCGTAGGTTGCGGATGCTGCGTGCCCCCGCAACCACCGTTGATTGCTGAGCGAATTTTTGGCCCTGTGAAGGTGCTAGTAAGTTACGCGTGGTGTGAGCTCCCGCAACCACCTTTCATCGAAACCCAACAGCACAATCCATAGACGAACGCCCGCAGCCTAGCTGCCGGGCGCAATATCTGTTGGATTGCCAAGAGGAGGATATCTCTACGAATACGGCCGAACCCCTTCTGACCGAACGTTTCGATGGGGCGCTTGCCTACGCCAGTGCCGCGCATCGTGATCAAGTCCGCAAAGGATCGCGGATCCCTTACGTCTCTCATCTCCTGGGCGTGGCATCGATCGCGATCGAGAACGGGGCTGACGAAGATCAAGCGATCGCAGCGCTTCTGCATGATGCAGTCGAGGATCAAGGCGGTCTTGTGCAACTGAGAGAGATACGCGCCCGTTTTGGTGAGCGGGTCGCGGCAATGGTGTTGGATTGCACTGACGATCTGGAAAACAGCAAGTCGTCAGCGCTCACTCCGACCGAGAGGAAGCGCGAATGGAGAGAGCGCAAGGAAAGCTACATTGCAGGCCTTTCACAAAAGCCGCAGGCCTCACTTGAGGTGAGTGTCGCTGACAAAACGCACAATGCTGCCGCGATCAACACGGATCTGCGTGCGTCAGGGGAGGAAGTGTGGAGCCGGTTCACCGGTGAGAAGCACGGCACTCTTTGGTATTATGCCGAACTTGCCGATGCATTCAGCCGTCTCATCCCCGGGTGCGCCACTGAGCGCTTCTGCCGCGAAGTGGCCGAGATGAAGGCGCTTTCGCTTTAGCCTTCGCGCACTTGGTGCAGGAAGCTGTCGACCTGCGCGCGAAGCGTAGAAGCCTGTTGTTCCAGTGCGGTCGCACTCGAAAGGACTTGGCTGGCTGCTGAGCCGGTGGAAACCGACAACTCGCGCACTTCCTTGATATGACCCGAGACTTGCTCGGTCCCGCGTGCGGCAAGGTCGATGCTGCGGGCAAGATCTTGCCCCGCCACCGACTGCTGATCGACTGCGCTGGCGATGGAAACAGCGGTGCTTTCCAGCTGCGACACTTCGCTCGCTATCGAACGCAACGCTTTCACACTCGCACCGGTTGTATCCTGCATGGTGCGGATTTGATCGGCGACCTGCTCGGTCGCGCGACTGGTCTGCATGGCGAGTTCCTTCACCTCGCTGGCGACCACGGCAAAGCCGCGCCCCGCTTCTCCGCCGCGTGCCGCCTCAATCGAGGCGTTCAGGGCGAGTAGATTGGTGCGCTGGGCTATCGACTGGATCAGCTGGACGATCTGGCCCACCTGTTCGGCGCTATCGGCAAGCGCGGAAATCGTGCTGTCGGCCTCGCTCGCAGAGACCGTAGCCTTGCGCGCCATTTCGGCCGAAGAGGCCGCCTGACGGCTGATCTCGCCGATCGACATCGCGAATTCATCGGACGCTGCCGCTGCGGCAGTTGCGCCGGCATTGGCCTCTTCCATCGCGCTAGCCACTTCGCCGGTGCGAACAGATGCCTGTTCGGCGCTCGCGGCCATCATGGTCGAAGTAGCCTGTAGCTGGGTGGATGCGCTGGCGCCCCCGCTGACGACTTCACCAACGGTGCGTTCGAACTGGTCGGCAATCCCTCGCAGCGCGTTCTGGCGTTCGGTCCGCGCCTCTTCCTGCTGCAATTGCAACCGGGTTTGTTCTTCGAGTTCGGCACTGGCGCGCGCTGCGCGGTCCATGCTGAGCGTTTTGAGCTTGATGCTCGAGTGGCGGATGCGTTCGATTTCGACCGCCATCTCGCCATATTCGTCGTTGCGGTCCTGATAGGGCACGACAAGATCATGCTGCCCCTCCGAAATCCGGCGCATACTGTCGGCGATATTGCGCGAGGTTCGCACAATGTCTTTCTTCAGCGTGTTGAACATCAAAAGGGCGAACACGGTCCCGATCAGCACCGCGCCGATCATGGCATAGCGAACAACATCGACCGCCACGGCAGCGGCGTCGAGCGCCGACTGATCGCCTGCTGTCAATTCTTCGGATATGAAACCCAGGCCAAAGAACGCGAAACCTGCGGTCTGTAGCACCAGAATCAAAGGCACGCCCACGGTCAGGAACAATTTGGTTCCGGTGCTGCGCTTGCTGAACCACTCGGTTGCCGGATCAACGGTTTCGTCGAAGCGGAACGCGTTCTCGCTGGGCGCCATCGTTGCGATGTCCGCGCCTTCTGCCGTTGCAAAGCCGTCGGTCGAAGCGGGCTCGAACTTGCTCATGCCGCGTAGCCCCCGTTTGCGCTTTGCGCAGCGGTTACGGTCGCTTCGTTCTGCGCCTTGATGAGATCGTCGATTTCTGCAGCGGGCAGAGCCTTGTAATAGAGCCACCCCTGAATCTGATCCGCCCCGGCAAGCCGTACCATGTCGGCCTGCGCCTCGGTTTCAACGCCTTCTGCGGTGACACCCATCTTGAGCGCCCGGGCAACCGCGATGCTCGAAAGCATCATCGCACGGCTGCCGTCATCCTCGCCGGCCTGAACGACAAGGCTGCGGTCCAACTTGAGCTTTTCAAAGCGGAACTGGCGCAGGAAACCGATCGAAGCGTAACCCGTTCCGAAATCGTCGAGCGAAATCTTCACTCCGAACTTGCGGATCACATCGAGGCTGCGTTCGGCAACAACAGGATCGAGCACAAGGCAGGTTTCGGTCACCTCAAGCTCCAGCAGCTCGGGCGGGAACTGCGTGTCCTCGAGGATTTCGCCAAGCTTGATCGGGAATTCGGGATTGCGCAGCTGCGCCGCCGAAAGGTTTACCGACAGCGTAATGCCCTGCCAGCGGCGTGCATTGGTCATCGCTTCGCGCAGCACCCATAGGCCGATCGGATTGATAATACCCGAATCCTCGGCCACCGGGATGAAGACATTGGGGCCGATATTGCGCCCGTCGCGGCGGTTCCAGCGCAGCAGCGCCTCGACCGCGACGATCTGCGCCTTTTCGGCATCGACCAGCGGCTGATAGGCAAGCTCGAATTCGCCTTGGGTAAGCCCGGCGCGCATTTCGTCTTCCAACTCGCGCACCGCCTCGCGGCGTTGATCGAAGCCCTCGTTGAACCACGTGCAGCGCATCTTGCCGCCGCGTTTCGACATATACATCGCGACATCGGCGCGGCGCAGCATTTCGGAAGAGGGCAGACGTTCCTGCCCGGTGCTACGGGCAAGGCCGATGCTGGCCCCGATCGTGATATCGCGTTCGCCGACTTCGACCGGATATTGCAGCAGGTCGATCAGGGAACGGCACATGCCTTCGAGAATGGTGCCCGCAACACGGCCATGCATAACGGCTGCAAACTCGTCTCCGCCGAGGCGATAGCATTGCGCTTCGTCGCCGCAGATGTCTTCGAGCAGCGAGGCGCATTCCTGAATCAGACGATCGCCAATGGCGTGGCCGTAGTGATCGTTGACCTGCTTGAAGGCATCGAGATCGATCAGCGCGATTGCGATTTCTTCATTGCTGCCCGAAAGCCGCTCGATATCGCGATGAAGCGCACGGCGGTTGGGGAGCTGGCTGAGCGTATCGGTTTCACCCAGAACTTCGAGCTCGCGGACATTGGCATAGCCGTTGCGGCTCAGAAGGAAGATCGTGGCTGCGTAAGCGAGCGCGCCTGCAATCAGCAGCGAATAGGGGGAAACGATGGTGATTGTGTCGCTGACAAAAACAACCATCGCAATCAGGGCGAAGACAAGGCTGAGTGTCGCGAGCGGCACCAGAACAAGGCCTATCGGTGTTAGGCGCAGCGGTTTGCTCGGATTGGCCAAAGAATTTCCCCTGTTTGCACCATTGTGCATTCTACTTTGGGGTGGTTTCTAAAGAGCAATGGCTAATGAAGGGTAAAATCGCCGAGGGACGGCTCGGGATACCCCGCCAAATGTCGGTTAATGCCTACCCTGCAGAAAATTCGGATGCGCGGGCGGGCTCGCTTTGCATTTCGTAAATGCTGAGCCGCTTGGCCGAGGGCACGAAAGAGCGGGTCTGACCGACCACGGTTTCGCCCGCGCCGAGCATTAGATAGCCGTCGGGCGCAAGTGCGCTGGCTAGTCGTTGGAACGCGGCTGCGCGGGTATCGTGATCGAAATAAAGCAACACGTTACGGCACAGAATCAGGTCGAACCGTCCGCGGGCAGGGGGTTCGGTGAGCACGTTGTGCTGCTGAAACCGGGTAATCTGGCGCACGTGATCGAGGATCTGCCATCCTCCCGGCGTCTCTTCGAAATGCCGCAGCATCTGGGCAACGCCCAGACCGCGCTGGACTTCGAATTGGCTGTAGAGCCCGGTTCGCGCCGACCGGATCGCACGGTGCGAGACATCGGTTCCCAGAATGTCGATGGTCCAACCGGCCCAGCGTTCTTTCTGGTCTTCGAACAGCATCGCAAGGCTGTGCACTTCCTGCCCGGTCGAACAGCCTGCACACCAGATCGAAATGCGGCGCGTGTGCGCACGGCGTTTCGCAAGCTCGGGCAGGACGTCTTCCGGCACCTGATCGAAAGTCGGCTTGTCGCGGAAGAAATAGGTTTCGTTGTTGAGCAGTGCCTCGACCACCTCGGTAGCCAGATCGTTATCCGTGGTGCGCCTGCGCGGAAGATCCAGAAGACAGACCAGCTGATCGACATTGCTGATGCCGTGGTGGCGAAATACGCCGGCAAGCGCCGTCCCGATCCGCCAGCGGCGGCTTTCGGTCAGGTGTTGTCCAGTGCGCGCCGCCAGAAGGTCGGCGATGATCTGGTAAGAGGCCTGACTAACTTCCATCGAACTCAGGTGGCCGCCCTTGCTGTCTCGGCGCTCGCCCCGCGCGCGTAAAGCGACATGAGTTTCGCTCCGAGCGCTTCGGGCGATGCGACGTGGCTGGTGAGGCCAGCCTTGGCCACCGCACCCGGCATTCCCCAGACCGCGCTGGTTTCGGGGTTCTGCGCCCAGACCGTTCCACCGGCTTCGACCAGTTGTTGCGCGCCGACAAAGCCGTCGCGGCCCATGCCCGACAGAATGATTGCCAGCACGCGCCCCTCGCAGGCGTTTGCGGCGCTGGTGAGCATCGGATCGACCGAAGGCAAGCATCCGCTGCCCGCCGGTTCGCTTGAATTTCTTACCACCAGCCGTTCGCCAATGCGGCGCAGGATCATGTGGCCGTGGCCGGTTGCAATCGCAATCTCGCCGCGCCGGATTTCGGTTCCGTCTTCGGCGATCACGGTCGTGCGGCCGCTCGCGACTTCGATCTGGCGTGCGAACACCGGAATGAAGGATGCGGGCAGGTGTTGGGTGATCAGGATCGGCAAATCGAAATCGGCGGTCAGCGTGCGCAGCATCAGGTTGAGCGCGTGAATTCCGCCCGTCGAGGCTCCGATGGCAACCACTTCAGGCTGCGGCGAACGGCGCTGCTGCGTGGGTGCAGAAGCCTGCGGTGCGGCAGTTTCGGCCTGATCCGCATCGCTGCCGAGCGCGCGGATCTTGCCGAGCAACTGGCTGCGATAATCTTCGTTGAAGCCACCGGGGCGCGGCTTGAGCATGGTGTCTGCCGCGCCTTGCGAAAGCGCGGCCACCGTGGCTTCGGCCCCGTCTTCGGTGAGCGAGGAAACCACAAGAACCTGAGCGTCAGGTGCGGTCGCGAGGATCGAAGGCAGAGCTTCGAGGCCGCCCATTCCCGGCATTTCGAGATCGAGCAGTATCACATCGACCGGCATGGTTTTGAGCTGCGAGATTGCGCGTTCGGCGCTGGATGCGGTGGCAGCAACTTCCATTGCGCCATCGCTCTCCACCATGCGGCGGAAAATTGTGCGCACAGTCAGCGAATCGTCCACCAGCATAACGCGGATGGCACCAGTTTTCCCACCGCCGGACTTCGGCGCCTCGTCCGGCAGTGACTGCGGCATACGCATCAGCCGCGAGGCAGAGGAAGCCGGAGGGCTCATGCAAAGCCGACCAGCTGCAGTTTGATCTGGAGCGTTTCGTGATCGAAGGGCTTCATCACATATTCGTCTGCGCCAGCGCTGATCGCTTCGCGGATGTGCGCAACGTCGTTTTCGGTGGTGCAGAACACGACCTTGGGCTTGTCGCCACCGGGGCGCTTGCGCAGCTGCGTGATGAATTCGATGCCCGTCATGACCGGCATGTTCCAATCGAGCAGGACCACATCGGGCATCTTGGCCTCGCAAGCTTCCAGCCCCAACTGGCCGTTCTCGGCTTCCTCGACAGCAAAACCGAGGGTCTCGAGGATATGCCTCGAAACCTTACGGATCACTCTGGAATCATCGACGACTAGACAGCTCTTCATGCGATTTCCTTGGTTCTGCACACGGTAGAGTTAGGCACAGAAGGTAAGTATAGGATTAAGCCGCGGCCCCGAGGGCATCGGGGTCGGCTATCAGGGCGGCAAGGTCGATCAGCAGGGCAGGACCGGTGCGGGTTTCGACAAGGCCTGTTGCCACACGCGACCATTCGGGGCCAAAGCCGCCGGGAATGGTTTCGGGCTCGGCAACGCCGCCGGTAATGTCTTCGATCGCATCAATGCGCAGGGCGTAGGAGTATCCGTCCACCGCGACGACAATTGCGCGGTGATCCAGCGCCCATTGGTCGGGATCGAAGCCGAGCGCGCGGCGGCAATCGATCACGGTCAAAGTCTGGCTGCGCATTGCAGTAATCCCGGAGATGTAATCGGGAGCGCCCGGCACCGGGGTAATCGTGCTGATCTCGATCGCGGACTGCACTTCCTCAGCCGGAAAGGCGCAGCGGCGACCGGCAATCTGGGCGATGAGGAGAAGGTCTTTCATCATCGGGCGGCTCCGGCCTTGAGAGTTGCAGGACGGGCGCGGCGCAGCGCTGCGATCAGCCCGTCGCGGTCATAGCGGTAGACCGTGTCCGCGCTGTCGTTCCCTTCGGGGACATCGCTCAGGCGTATGACCGGCGATTTAAAATCAAAGTCGAGCGCCACGGCGGCTTCGAACTCGTCGTCGAACCAGATCGCGACGTCTTCATTGCCGTCCTCGCCGCTTGCAATCTCGTAGCCGGCCTGCATCACCAGGGGCGCAAGAATGGTCTGCGCCCAATCATTTGCAGGCAGGCGGCAAAGCGGTTTTTCAGCATGCTCGGGCGCTTCACCGAAGCGGGCGAACAATTCGTGTCCGTCGAGCAGCGTGACGGTCTGACCGTCGACCAGAGTGACGGCTTCGACCATGGGATCGTCGGGAACGCGTTTGAGCGTATCGGTCAGCTCCATCGCATCATCGACCTCGCGCACTGCGTGAAGCAATTGGGTGGTCCCGTCGGTGAGCCGCAGGAGGCGGACCTTTTCAGCCGGGAACGGCCCATCGGGCAGACCGATCAATGGCAGGATCACACCATTGATGACAGCACGCGGCGCACTGCCCGAGGTGTCGATGGCGGAGACGGGAGCGGTTTCGATCCGCTGTACCAATTCCAGCCGCACACCGCAGCGACGGCCATTGAAATCGGTGAACAGCATGGCGCGCGCGGCCTTTTTGACCGTGTCCTGCGCCTCGTTCTCATCGTCGAGGTGCACGCGGCTGCGCGCATCGGAAACAAGGTTGAACTGCGCGGCAATATTGGTGACGTCGAGCAGCAAGACCGGCTGGCCGTCGTCCAGCAGGGTCGATCCTGCATAGGTGCCCGAGCGCATGATCGCAGGCGCAAGCGGTTTCACCACCAGATCGCCATGCGAATGGATATTGTCGACGCCGAGCGCGAAGATATCGCCGCTCGCAAGCCGCAGCACGACCTTCGTATGCTCGCCATCAGGCACGGTGTCGTCGGGCAAGCCGAGCACGCGGGCAAGCCTGATTGCGGGGATGCGATTGCCACGGAATGTCACCAAGGCACTTTCACCGACACGCGCGAAATCGAGCGATTTGGACGAGGCGTGGACGATTTCTTCGACATAGCTTTGCGGGATCGCAAAACGCTGGTCACCGACGTCGACCGTCAGCCCGGCGATAATGCTGAGCGTGAGCGGGATTTGCAGCGTGAACATGGTGCCCACACCGGGCGTCGAGGTCACCTTGATCGATCCACCGACCTTTGCCAGATTGTCGCGCACAACGTCGAGCCCGACACCGCGGCCGGAGATATTGCTGACCTGCTCGGCGGTCGAAAATCCGGGTTGGAAGATCAGTTGCAGGATCGCATCGCGGCTCATTTTCGCACGCTGGGCGGAGGTGATGAGGCCGGTTGCAACCGCCTTGGCGGCAATCCTGTCTTCGTCGAGGCCGTTGCCGTCGTCACTGACCACGATCGAGATCGTATTGCCCGATTGGCGCGCAGCAATCGACAGGATACCGATTTCGCGCTTGCCCTGCGCAAGACGCTGCGACGGAGTTTCGATACCGTGATCGATCGCATTGCGGATGATGTGGGTCAGCGGATCGCGGATCATCTCGATCATCTCGCGGTCGAGCTCGACATCGCCGCCTTCGAGATCGATCATCACCTGCTTGCCGAGTTCGTTCGACAGATCGCGGGCGAGGCGCGGGAGCGCGCCGAACAGCGTTTCGATCCGCTGCATACGCATGCGGGTGATCGCGTCGCGCACATCGGAAAGAATGGTGGTAAGCCGCTCGAACGGACCGTCAATGGTCGGCTGGGTTCCGGCCTGCCGCAGCCTGTGGGCAAGGTCGTTGCGCGCCAGCACCATGTCCGACACACCGCTCATCACGCGGTCGAGCAGATCTACCGGCAGCCTGATCGTGCGCAATGCAGCAGGAGCTTCTGGCTTCTTTGACTGTTGTTGCGCGCCGCTATCGTCAAGTTCGTGGGGTTCGAGAACGGGAGTGGCATCGCCGGTCGCGGCCTCGGCACCGGGTTCGAGTGCAGCGATCAGCTCCTCGTCACCGCCTGCGGGAAATTCTTCGCCAGCCTCGATTGCATCGACCATTGCCACGATCCGGTCGATGATCGCGAGTACGGCGGTCACCAGAGCACGGTCGGGTGTGCGGCGGTCGGCGCGGCAATCGGCCAGCGCGTCTTCTGCCGCGTGGCTCAGTTCTGCCAGCCTGGGAAAATCGAAAAAGCCGCAATTGCCCTTTACGGTGTGGACGAAGCGAAAGATGGTGTCGAGCCGCGCACGGTCAGCCGGATCGGCCTCCCAAGCGATGATCTCACCTTCGCTGGCCTCCAGCATTTCCCGAGTTTCTGCGACGAAGTCCGCCAGCAGGTCATCCATGACGCGCGTGCCCCTATTAAGCTCGCTTATCTCTATGGACGGTGATGGTTAACGAACCGCTACCTCGCGGTCCGGCGTCAGTCGCGGGTCTTGCTGTCCGGCCCGCGTTTATGCAGGACCCAGTAGATCAGTGCCACGCCGGTAAGCCCGCCGAACACGTTGGCGGCGAGTTCGGCCGAGTAGATCGCTTCACTGCCCCAGCTTTCGACCAGCAGCCATGCAAAGGGCAGCATCACGAGGGCCACGCGTGCGAAGCTCTGGGTCAATGCAAAGGTCGCCTTGTCCACCGCGTTGAGGATGCCGTTGGCAACAATCAGCAAGCCGAAGCCCGCATACCCCCACGCCGCGATCCGCAGATAGAGTGCGAACTGCGCGATCACCTCGGGGTCTTCGGTGAAGAAATCGGCAAAGAACTCACCGCCTGCGACCATTGCGACCGCGATGGCGAGCCCCCACACGATGCAGAAACCGAAGGCATAGAGCGCTGCCTGTCGCGCGCGGTCATAGGAGCGCGCGCCCCAATTCTGGCCGACAATTGCGCCAATGGAACCCGAGAGGGCGAGCAGCGGGACAATCGCAATGCCCTGCAAACGGCCTGCTGCGCCAAAGCCTGCGACTGCCGCTTCGCCCTCCAGCGCGACCAGCGCGGTGAGGATCGAAAGCCCGATCGGATTGATCGCATTGGACAGCGCTGCGGGGCCGGCCACTTTAAGGATGGCGGCAGCCGGATCGACAAGGTGGCACTGCCGCAGCAGCCCCAGGTTCAGCGGAATATCGCTTGATCGCATCAGCCACGCCGACATAAGCGTTCCGACCAGATAGCCGAGCACGCTCGCATAGGCCGCGCCCGCAATCCCGAACCCTTCGAACCCGAACGCTCCTGTAATCAGCAGCGGATCGAGAACCCAGTTGGCGGCGGCATAGGACACGTTGACGAAGGATATCTTGCGCGCCTCGCCCTGTCCGCGCAGCACGCCGTTGAAACCCATGATCGCAAGCATGAGCGGGAAACCGAAAGCGAAGGGCTGCATATAGATTTCGATCAGCGGCAGCAGGTGATCGGGCGCGTTCATCAGTGTGAAGAGCGGCCGCTGCAGGGCGAACAGGGCAATACCCATCACCACACCCAGCAGCACCGCAAACACGATCCCGAAATTGGCCCGCCGCGCCGCGCGTTCCTCATCGCCTTCGCCCAGCGCGCGGGCCACGACCGAATTGATCCCGACCATCACGCCGACGCCAATCGATGTCAGTGCGGTCAGAACCGGAAAGATGAAAGAGATTGCGGCCAGCGATTCAGCGCCCAACTGGCCGATGAAATAGGAATCGACGACCCCAATCGACATCAGCGCCGCAACGCCGATAATGGCTGGCAGGGTCTGGCCGACGAGATGCCCTGAAATGCTGCCCTGTGTCAGTCGCGCGTTCTTCGGGCGCTCCGGGCTGTTCTCGTCTTCGCTCATTGTGCCACGTCGCCTAGCCGCATGGCAGGTCAGTGGCAAAGTGAAATCCTTGCAGAAAGCCTCGCTCGCGTGCGATAGGGAGGGCAATCAATTCGCAAGAGAGGAACCCCGGCATGGCGACGCAGATCAAAGACAACAGCCTCGAAGGAAAAGTCAGCAAGGAAGAATGGCAGACGCGGCTCGATCTCGCGGCTTGCTATCGCATCTTCGATCATCTCGGCTGGGGCGAGTCGATCTACAACCATATTTCGGTCGCGGTTCCCGGTGAGAATGACACTTTCCTGATCAACCCGTTCGGCCTGCTCTATGACGAAGTCACCGCCTCGAACCTCGTGAAGATCGATGTCGAAGGCAACAATGTCGGCGGCTCGCCCTACATGGTGAACAAGGCGGGCTTCACCCAGCACGGCTATTTCCACAAGCATCTGGGCGGGCGGGCGAATGCGATTTGCCACGTCCATACGACTGCGACGATGGCGGTTTGCAGCCACAAGGACGGCCTGCTGCCGATCAGTTTCTACGCCTGCAATTTCCAGAACCAGCTGGGCTATCACGATTTCGAAGGGATCACCGTGCGCGCCGAAGAGGGCGAGCGGCTGGTGCAGAACCTTGGCAACAAGTCGATCCTGATGCTGCGCAATCACGGTCCGGTGGTCATGGACAGCACGATCCAGGGCATGTTCGTCAAGATGTGGGCCCTCCAGCGCGCCTGCGAAATCCAGATCGCGACGCTCTCTCAGGGTGAACCGACAGTCGTTCCGGAAGAGGTCATCGAGGTGCATCAGCGCGACCTTCACATCGTCGGCGATCAGGGCGGCGCGGGCATCTTCGACTTCGAAGCGTGGAAGCGTCGCATCGACAAGATCGACGACAGCTGGCGTTCGTAAGCGGCTCCAGCGGTAAATAAGGGGCAAATATGCCGCGCATGACGGTCAATGATCGGCCGGTCGAGTTCGACCTCGATCCCCAGATGCCGCTGGTCTACGCGCTGCGCGAGGCCGCGAACCTTACAGGCACCAAGTCCTGCGGCGGCGGCGATTGCGTAGGTGCTTGCATGGTGCTGGTGGACGGAACCGCGCTGCGATCATGCCGCATCACGCTTAGCGAATGCGAAGGGCGCTTCATCACCACGATCGAAGGGCTTTCGCGCGATCGCTCGCATCCGATGCAGCAGGCGATGGTGGCCGAACAGGCGATCCAGTGCGGCTATTGCACGCCGGGCATCGTGATGGCGGGGGCGGCGCTGCTCCAGCGCAACCCCGCGCCAACGCGTGCCGAGATCGAAGACGCGCTCCAGAACCTGTGCCGCTGCGGGGTCTATCCGCGGCTGGTGCGCGCGGTGGAGCGGGCAGGGCGCGTCACCCAGCGGCGCGAAAGTATCAGCGCCGCGCCCGCCCCCGGCATCAATGCCGAAGACGCAGCGGTGAGCGTGCCTGCCCTGCGGGTTCCCGAAACTTCGGACGAATAAGAGCTAGAACCGCCCCGTCACCGCAAAGCGCGCATTGATCGGCGCGCCGACGCTGACCTGATGGGTGGCGTGGCTGTTGGGGAAATAGGTCGTGTCGGTCAGGTTCTCGACGTTGACCTGCACGCGCCAGTCATCGCTCACATCGTACCACGCCGCTGCGTCGACGCGGGTGTAGCTGGGCAGCACCGCGTTGTTGCCATTGTCGATGAAGCTTTCGTCCTGATGCGTCAGACCGAGCCCGACGCCGAAGCGATCGGTCACGTCGACGCTGTTCCAGAGCGAGAACATGTTTTCCGGCAGTTCGCGCGGGCGCAGGCCGGTGGGGCCGGTCTGGTCGACCTGCTCGCCGTCGAGATAGCTATAGCCTGCCGACACGCGCCAGCCGGGCATGACTTCGCCCTGCAATTGCAGCTCGAAGCCCTGAATGGTTGAATCGACCACCACCAGTCGGCTGGGGTCGGTGTCATCGACCTGCGGGGAGCTTTGCTCGATCTCGAAGATCGCTGCGGTGAGGCTCATGCTGTCGGCAAAATCCCACTTCACGCCCGCTTCGAGATTGGTGAAGCGATTGGGTTCGAGCGCGTCCGCGCCGCCGCCGAGCGAGGCGAATTGCTGGCCCGAACGCGGCTCGAAGCTTTCCGAATAGCTCGCGTAGATCGAGAGGGTTTCCTGCGGCTTGATGATAAGCCCGCCGCGCGGGGAGAATTCCTCGTCCTTGCGGCTGCGCGTGTTTGCGCCCGGCACATCGACCACGGTGATGTCGAAGCTGTCGAAACGCCCGCCGACAACCACGTGGAGCCAGTCGGTTAGCTTCACCTCGTCCTGAATGTATAGCGAGACGACTTCGAGATCGGTGCGAGTGAAATCGTTGAGGTCGACAGTGAAGTCGTTGCTGGTCGCAAGACCTGCGGCATTGGTTCCGATGCCACCGCGCAGTGCGAGCGGGCGCTGCACGGTGAAGACTTCATTGTCGTCCTGCGTGGCCGAGAAGAACGAATTGAAGCGGTCCTGATCCGAGGAGGTGTCGACATATTCGCCGCCGACGATCAGCGTGTGGGCGATACTGCCGGTTTCGAATTCACCGACGAGATTGCCCGACAGGATCAGGTTCTGCCGCTCGGTTGTGTCGACATACCCGTCGAGCGTGACCTGATCCGGCGTGTTCACCTGATCGTATCCCGACACGTAGAAGTTCGAATAAACCTTGTCATAGTCACCATAAAAGGCGCTGAAGACGCTCTTCCACTCGTCCGAAAACTTGTGCTGCAATGTGCCGCGCAGCAGGTGCGCTTCGAGCGTCGTGTAGTTGAGTTCCGGATCGCCGAAGGTGATGTCGGTGAAGGCTTCGACCGGGCGGCCATCGCTGCCTGTCGGGATGCCGCGGTCGATCGACTGATCGTGGTCGGCATATTCATACGACAGGTCGAGCAGCGTATCTTCGCCGAGCTTGAAGCGTGCAGTCGGATTGATCCCGATCCGTGTCCCGCCAAAGAAATCGCGGTGATTGTCGAGTTCTTCATAGGAGGCGTTGAGGCGGAATGCGGCGTATTCGGAAGTGGACAGGTTGATGTCGCCCTGCACCGACCAGCCGCCGAACGTGTCCAAAGCAACCTGTGCTTCGCCGAAGGTCTCTCCCAGTGCGCCTTTCTTGGTCACGCGGTTGAGAATGCCGCCGGTGCCGCCGCGCCCGAACAGCAGCGCGTTGGGGCCGCGCAGGATTTCGACCTGCTCGAGATTGTAGAGGCCGCGATAATACTCGACGTCATCGCGCACGCCGTCGATGAAGAAATCGGCGGTCGAGCGCACGCCGCGGAACACGACAGAATCACGGTGTCCTTCACCCTGAGACGTGTTCACGCCGGGAGTGTAGTCGATGATCTGACGGACCGTGGTCCAGCCGCGTTCCTCGATCTCTTCTTCGGTCGTGATGGTCAGGCTCTGCGGCACGTCGATGATCGGCGTGGGGGTTTTGACCGAGTTGACCGCATTTGACTGGAGCACATCGCCGGTGACGAGAATGTCCTCGCCCTGCGTTTCGAGCAGCGGGCCGGGGGCGGGCAGCAGATCGCTGTCCTGCGGCGCGGCGTCCTCGGCATAGGCCGGAAAAGCAGCCATTGCACAGGAGAGAAGCAGAGCGGCTCGGGTAAGCGGGTGAATCATGATTGTCCTCTGGATTAGTTGCCGTGGGCGCTATTGCAAGGCAGTCGCAATTGCAACGGTAAGTTTGAGAATTGTTCGCAAGAGTCTGCGCAGTGGTAAAAGCCGCGTTTGTGAGCTAGCGCGCGATGCAATTGGCGCGGGCCGATTCTCCCGCGTTTCATCACCCTGAGGAGAGCGACACATGGGCATGAAAGCGACGATCTGGCACAACCCGAAATGCGGCACTTCGCGCAAGACGCTGGCCATTCTCGAAAATCTCTCGAAGGTCGATGTGACCGTCGTTGAATACCTCAAGGAGCCGCCGACCGCCGAGAAGCTCGCGCAGCTTTACAAGGATGCGGGGATCACGCCTGCGCAGGGTCTGCGTCGGCGCGGCACCGACGCTGAAGAGCGCGGCCTTCCCGATGCCGACGAAGCGACGATCCTTGCCGCCATGACCGCCGATCCGATCCTGATCGAACGGCCGCTGGTCGAGACGGAGAAGGGCGCTGCGCTCTGCCGTCCGCAGGATGAGGTGTTGAAGCTGCTCTAGGCTTTTTCGCGTGTGAGCAGGCTGTCGCGCTGCATCGTCGCCCAGCCATGCGCGAAACCGAGCGCGCAGAGCGCCACGATCAGCCCGAAGCCGAGCCAGTCGGAATGGCCGTAGAGATAGACGCCAAGCGCGGGGGCATAGATGTAGCTCGCGCCGGCAAGGCTGGCGACGATACCCGATGCCTGCCCCTGCTCCGCGCGAGTGACGGCAAGCGAGGTTCCTGCCGTCGTGCCGGGTCGGAACAGGCCGAAGCCGAGCGAGGCCAAGGCATAGCCCAGCGCGATCATGTGGATGTTGCCCGCCACGCCCAACAGCGCCGTCCCGGCTGCGGCAATAACCAGGCCTGATAGGCTTGCCGCGCGCGGGCCGAGCTTGAAGCGCGGGATAATTCCCCATTGCGCGAGCAGCGTCGCAATCGCTCCGCTCATCAGAACAAGGCCCACAGGCCCCGCACCTTCGGTCGGCGTGTCGCGCAGGCCCAGCCGGTCGAGCACAAGAAAGCCCGTGATCCCCATCACCATCGCCTGCGCGTGTCCGCCCAGAAGCTGTGCCACGATCCATGGCCGCAGACGCGCGTCGCGCCATGTCAGGTCGCCGTCGGGGGCCGTCGCTTCGCCCTCCTCCTCGCTGTCGGCTTCGGCCGTTTCCGGCGTGTCGGTGGGGCCGGAATAACTCGTCGCGACGCCCTTGGCGGCGAACTGCGGTTGATCGTCGGGCAGGCGCAAGCGCAGCAGGACCAGCACGATGACGCCCATCAGCGCAAACGAGATGAAAGGCCCGGTCAGTCCCAGACCAAGGAAGGGGAACACCATCAGCGGTGCAAGGGCAGGGCCGATCACCGTGCCGAGCCCGAAGCTCGACGCGATCAGCGACAGTGCATTGGTCCGCTCGGCGCGCGGGGTGCGGGCCGCGACATAGGCTTGCACGGCAGGCGGTGCGGCGCTGCCGAAACCGCCGTAAAGGCTGCGCGCGGCGGCAAAGGCGATCAGCGCCCAGAACGCGGTGAGCCAGCCGGAAAGACCCGCCCAGAGAACCGCTCCACACAGCGCCATCGAAGTTATGAAGCCGACCAGCCCCAGCGCCATCATCGCCTTGCGACCGCGCCGGTCGGAGCGCCGCGCCCAGATCGGAGCACAAACGACCCACAAGAGCGCAGACCAGCTATAGGCAAGGCTGATCCAGACGTCGCTCACTTCGAGCGCGGTGCCGATCGAGGGCATCACGGATTGCATCGCGGTGTTGCCCGCCGCAGTCACCAGCATGACCGTGAAGAGCAGCGCCATGCGCCCTCCCGGGATCGCAGCGGAAGTGCTTGCCTCGGATTGTTGCGGTGTGTCGCTCAAGGGATCGGCGTCGGCCATGTCAAAAGCCGCTACGCCAGCGCGCGCCTGCTTTCAATCGCGTTGCAATCGCGGGTCACTCGAAGGTTTCTTCGATTCCAGCCGGGTCCGGCCCGTCCAGTTGGCCGTACATCGCCACTGCCAGCGCGCTCACCAGCATGCCGGTGATCATGGCGAAGGTGCCGCTGACGAGGCCGAGCAGGATGAGCGCCATGGTTCCCGTCCCGATCAGCGCGGCGAACAGGCCCGACACGCTCTGGATGATTACGCTGATGATCGTCATGACGACGAAGATCACGAACCAGAACAGCAGGATCTGCCATTGCTTGGGCTTGGTCAGGCGGAAGCTGGTGGCGATTGCCGTCAGCGGATTCAGCCGGTTTTCGAGGATCATGACCGGCAAGCTCATCGAAAAGCGCGCCATCAGCCAGGTTACGAACACGAGGATGGGCAGGATGCCGAGAATGGCGAGGAAGGGGCTGCCGGCAACGCCGCCGAGGATGGAGAAGGGCAGGATGATCAGGAAAGCGCCCAAGATGTAAGCGAGCGCAAAAATCACGAAGACCGCGATCAGGCTCGGCATCGCCTTGAGTGCTGTCGACAATGCCTGACCGACCGTGGGCCGCTCGTCGCTCATCAGTCCGACCATCGTGCCATATCCGACGAACTGGACGATCAGGCTCACGATCATCACCCCTATGAACGGAAGCAGGATTTCGGCCATGCGCGCCTGCACGACTTGCTGGTCGGCCATCGGGTCCGACAGGGTCTGCATGTCGGGCATCAGCAGATAGATCGCGATGTTGGGAAGCAGGAAGAAAATCGCGGCAATCGCCGAGAGGAGCTGGAAGTTGCTCGTCACCAGTTCAACGCCGCGCGACCAGCAGCTGTTCATGTCGAAATTCATGTGAGTGTGCGCTCCCCCTTGATCTCATCGTCCAATGCCCCCACCCATTCGCTATGGCAAGCACCCTATCCTCATTGCCCCCACAGATCGCAGCGGGCAGCCTCGAATGGCGGCGCGAAGAGGCGCTCGTGCCCTATCGCACCGCACTCGAGACGATGGAGACACGCAATGCCGCGATCTCCGCAGGCGAAGCGGGCGAATTGGCGTGGCTGCTCGAACATCCGCCGGTCTATACCGCCGGAACCAGCGCAGACCCTGCCGAGCTGACCGATCCGCGCTTCGAGGTGGTCGAGGCCGGGCGCGGCGGGCGATACACCTACCACGGACCGGGGCAACGCGTGGGCTACCTGCTGCTCGACTTGGGCAAACGCGGCAAGGACGTGCGCTGTTTCGTCCATGCGATCGAAGGCTGGGTGATCGACACGCTCGCGGACTTCGGAGTCCCCGCATGGCGTGCAGAGGGCCGCGTGGGCATCTGGTGCGAGGATGTGGACGGGCGCGAGGCCAAGATCGGCGCAATCGGAGTGCGCGTGCGCCGCTGGGTGACGATGCACGGCTTTTCGGTCAATCTCGACCCCGATCTTTCGCATTTTGGCGGCATCGTGCCCTGCGGGATCGAGGAATTCGGTGTCACGAGCCTCGCGCGGCTTGGCAAGCACGTCTCGAACGCGCAATGGGACGAGGCGCTGATTGCGCGTGCGGACGGTTTCCTCGGCGCGCTTGAAGCGGCTCGGTTAAAGGCCTGTCGAACGTGAGAATGCCGGATATGAAACTGAAATTCGCCCCTGCGTTTATTGCCCCGCTTCTGCTGCTCGCCGCGTGCGAGGACAATGCGGGACAGGTCGACACGTCCGAAACGGGCGGCAAGGCCGAGGGCGAGGTTCTTGGCGGCACGATCAGCGACGATATGCTGCCGCTGGAGCAACTCACCTCGACCTCTCCGCCGGCCGAGCGCACTGCGACTTCTGCGGGCAGCAGTGCGGCATCGGATGCAGGCGATGAGACCGCCGAAACGCAAGAGGCCGAGGCTTCCAGCGAAGCCCCGGCCCCTGAAACTGAAGCAGAAGAATAAACGTCAGGCGGCCGTTTCGGCCTGCTCCTCTTCCAGCGTCGGATAATCGATATACCCTTCCGCAATCGGGAAGTACCAGCTCTTGGGCACATCCTTGTTCGGGTTGATATGGGCGCCCGCCGCGATCCGCTTTTCGAGATCGGGGTTCGAGATATACGGGCGGCCAAAGCTGATCGCGTCGGCGCGCCCACTGGTCACGTCGGCATCGGCTTCTTCGGGGGTGTAGTCCGAATTGAGGATCAGCGGACCCGAATAGATGCTGCGGATCAGCGCGTCCTGCTTGGGAACATCGGTGCGGCCAAAGGTGCCGTCCGGCCCCGGCTGACGCAGTTCAAGGAAAGCGAGGCCCAGCTCTTCGACCACCTTGGCTGCTGCGCCAAAAGTCGCGGGCGGGTTGCTATCGTCGGTGCCCTGACTGTCGCCATTGGGTGAAAGGCGGACGCCGACGCGGTCCTTGCCCCAGACATCGATCAGCACTTCGAGTGCTTCGCGCAGGAAGCGGGTGCGGTTTTCAGGGGAGCCGCCATATTCATCGGTACGCAGATTGGTGCCATCGCGCAGGAACTGGTCGATCAGATAACCGTTCGCCGCGTGCAATTGCACCCCGTCGAAGCCGGCCTTCTTCGCGTTTTCTGCGGCCTTGCGGTAATCTTCGAGCGTGCGCTTGATGTCGTCATGCGTCATTTCGCGCGCGACGTCATAGGGGAAACGGCCCTTGGGCGTGTGCGCTTCACCGGGGGCTTGCGTGGCGCTAGCAGAGACCGGGGGATTGCCATCGAGGAAAGTCGAGTGGACGATGCGGCCCATGTGCCACAGCTGCATCACGATCATGCCGCCTTCGGCGTGCACGCCTTCGACGATCGGCTTCCATGCTTCGACCTGTTCGTCCGACCAGATACCCGGAGCGGACGGCCAACCGAGCCCTTCGCGACTGATGCCGGTCGCTTCGGTGAGGATCATGCCCGCGCCGGAGCGCTGTTTGTAATAGGTGCCCATCATTTCGTTGGGAACGAACATCGGGTCGGCCGCGCGCCCGCGAGTGAGCGGGGCCATGAAAATGCGGTTCCGTGCTTCGAGCGCGCCCATCTTGAGCGGCTGGAACAGAGCGTCGTGCATGGGGAAATCCTCTTTGCTTGTTTCGTGTTGGCTATCCACTTGGAGTGTGCAGGTCTAGGGCGCAAGGATGGAAAAAGACGCGGGCAGTGAAGCAAAACTTGGCCGGATGCGCGACTGGCTGCTGCTGGGCGCGCTGCTCGGCGGAAATGTCGCGCTCGCGCTCGGGCCACTGCTGGTGCGGCTGGCTGATACCGGACCGGTAAGCGCTGCGTTCTGGCGGCTGTTTCTCGCGCTGCCGTTTCTTGTGCTGTTTGCGCGCATGGCAGGCCAGCGGCTTGGCGGGATGCCCAGAAAGACGCTGGTGCTGGTTGCTATCGGGGCCTTTGCCTTTGCCGGAGACCTTGCCAGCTGGCACATCGGCATCGGCATGACGCGGCTCGGCAATGCGACCTTGTTCGGTAATGCAGGCTCGATCATCCTGTTGTTCTGGGGCTTCATAATCGCCCGCACGCTGCCGCGCGGGCTCGAATGGCTGGCGATTGTTTGCGCGCTGGGCGGCGCGGCGATCCTGATGGGGCGCAGCCTCGAAATCTCGACCGCGACCTTTGTCGGCGATCTGTTCTGCGTCGCGGCCGGTTTGCTTTACGCGGTCTATCTGCTGACCTTGCAGGGCGAGCGCGCAAGGTTCGGGTCGTGGAGCCTGCTGGTGTGGGTGAGCGTGTTTGCCTGTCCCGTGCTGCTCGCGCTTGCAGTCGCTCTGGGAGAGCCGGTTTTGCCGACCGACTGGACGCCGGTGGTGGTGCTGTTCATCACCAGCCAGCTGATCGGGCAGGGCCTGCTGGTTTTCTCGCTCGGCCATTTCCCGCCCTTGTTCATCGGTCTGGCTTTGCTGACACAGCCGGCGATTGCAGCGGTCATCGGCTACAGCGTGTTCGGAGAAGTGCTTTCGCTGCTCGACATTGGCGGGATGGTGCTGCTCGGCAGCGCGCTCGTCGTGGCGCGGGCTACCACGCGAAAAGCAGGGCCGGGGATGGTTCAGCGCAAATAGCTAAGCGGTCGCTGTCTCGAACTCGCGGTAGCGTTCCTCGACCATCAGCAAGTCCGGTCCGGTCAGCGCGAGACGCGTCTGCTCGATCAGCATCCGCGCATGATCGCGCAGGATATCGACGCGCGGACGGTGCGAGATCGGCAAGCAGGCTTTTTCCAGCACATCGAGCATGACGAGCGCCGCATTGGGGCTTGCTGCCACCGCGCTGCGGATCGAACCGAAGCCGCGCTGCGCGTAATGCGCAAAGCCATCGGGGCACGGGATCACCGGGCAAGTGTCGGAATCGTCGTTGCAGATGTCCTTGACCAGATCGCGCCGACCGATCTCGGATGTCGCGGCGCCCAGCCAGTGCAGCACGGTGATCGCGGTGAAGGGATCGTTGATCCCCGGCGACAGCGCGCGCAGGCCGATTTCGACTAGTTCGTCGATCAGGAATTGCGGGTCCTGTTCGGGCGTGCGGTTGGGGCCGAGAGTGAAACATTCGCGCACGCAGTCCTCGACCTCGTCAGGCGCGCAACCGTCGATCTCGATCAGCATCAGATCGCGGTGAACGAAGTCGCCGGTGCGGACCTTGATTGAGAAGGTGCACCCCTTTTCGCGCGCGATTTCTTCGAGTTCACCAAAGTCGATCAGCTGGACATAGCCGGTGGCGTTGGCGGTCAGAGCCTCGCCGCCTTTCGGTTCGATTGCCTCGCGGAATTCGTCCTCGACAGGATAGGTCTCGCACACCTTGGCGATCAGGCGTTTGCCAATCCTCTCGAGCACCGAATTGATGCGGATCGAAGACGGAACGTGATTGAGGAAGAACACCAGAACGGCAACGCACAATGCCATCATCGCATAGGCGACCAGCAGCGACAGCTGCGGGGCGAAGCCGGGCAGGGCGGTGGCTGTGGCATCGGCGGCGGTGCTGGCGGATTCGTCCTCGGCCCGGACCGAGCGCAGCACGACGATGGCATAGACAAAGCTGGCGATGAAGGTCGCAAGGCTGATCTGGTTGCCGCGGTCCTCCATGAAATTCGTGAGCAACCGCGGGCCATAGGTGCTGCTGGCATAGGTCACCGCGACCAGGGTGATCGAGAACACCGTCGAGGCGACGCCGATAGTCGCGCCTGCCATGACGGTCAGGATATCGGCAGCCCCTTTGGGCCGGACCGGGACGATCAGGTCATAGTCGCTCAGGACTTCGGCAAATCCGCCGCGGTCGAGCGCGATCATCGCAATCGCAAGCACGGCGGCAAGGATCGCGAACAGCGCCGGATAGAACCAGTAGTTCGCGTTAAGCCGCGCCCAGAGGAATTTGAGATTGGCGGTCATCGAACAGCCCCCTGTCCTGGCCGATCAATCCCCGTCCGGAATATCCGCCTGCGGAACGTCCTCGATTTCGACCTGCCCGATGTCGCCCTTGCCGACCGAGTTGCTCGCCATTTCGAGCATCCGGTCGAGGCTCGCCTTGGCCTTCAGCCGCAGGTCTTCCTCGATTTCGATGCGCGGCTCCAGATCGCGCAGCGCGACGTAGAGCTTTTCCATCGTGTTGAGGGCCATGTAGGGGCAGATGTTGCAGTTGCAGTTGCCGTCCGCACCCGGCGCACCGATGAAGGTCTTGCCGGGCAGCGCCTTTTCCATCTGGTGCATGATGTGCGGCTCGGTCGCGACGATCAGCGTGTCGCCTTCAAAATTCTCTGCGAATTTGAGGATGCCGCTGGTCGAGCCGACGTAGTCGGCGTGATCGACGATTGCGGGCGGGCACTCGGGGTGCGCCGCAATCGGTGCGCCGGGGTGCTGTTCCTTAAGCTTCAACAGCTCGGTCTCGCTGAAGGCTTCGTGGACGATGCAGACACCCGGCCACAGCAGCATCTCACGGTTGAAATTGCGCGACAGCCAGCCGCCAAGGTGACGGTCGGGACCGAAGATGATCTTCTGATCCTTGGGGATTTGCGCCAGGATCGTCTCGGCGCTCGAAGAGGTCACAATGACATCGCTGAGCGCCTTAACCTCGGTCGAGCAGTTGATGTAGGTCAGCGCGATGTGATCGGGATGCGCTTCACGGAAAGCCTTGAACTTTTCGGGCGGGCAGCTGTCTTCGAGGCTGCAACCTGCGTCCATATCGGGCAGCACCACGATCTTTTCGGGGCTGAGAATCTTGGCCGTGTCGGCCATGAACTTCACGCCGCAGAACGCGATCACATCGGCATCGGTCTCGGCCGCCTTGCGCGAGAGTTCGAGGCTGTCGCCCACGAAGTCGGCAATGTCCTGAATATCGGGGGTTTGGTAATAGTGGGCGAGGATCACCGCATTGCGTTCCTTGCGCAGCCGGTCGATCTCGGCAAGCAGGTCTTCGCCGTGGGGGATTTTGCTCTCGATGCTCATATTTGATCCCTCGCTGAAAGTGTTGCGAGCGACATAGGCACGCGCGGACCAATTTGCGAGCGTTTTGAGCGCTTTTGACCCGTGCCACCGGGCACGTGGTAAACATTTCTTGCCGCCACCCCCGCGTATATTCCACGGGGCACGGTTGAGCGGCCCTGAAACTCTGCAAACCCGATACTGCCGGCACGAATTTCCCTTTTCAAGCAACGCAGTCGGTCAGCAATGTTGGTCAAAATCCCGCCCTCAGAAGTAAGGCTCGGCATGTATGTCGCAGGCTTCGGCGGGTCGTGGTTCGAGCACCCGTTCTGGCGGCCGAAATTCATGATCGAAAACAAGCGCGATCTTGACAAGGTCACGCATTCAAGCGTGCCCTACGTCCTGATCGACGAGACTTTGGGAGCCTCCGTCGAGCCGGAACCGGCGGCTTGCGAAGCGGACGCGGACATTGCCGCGCAAGAGCAGCGCGAGCACCCCTTGCGCCGCGTTCGAAAGGCAAGGCGGCCCGCTTTCCAGATGACCAAGGAGGCCATCGCGCACCGCCGCGCGAGTCAGCTGGTCAACCGTACGAAGCAACAGATGCGGCGTATCTTCACCGATCTGCAAATGGGTTGGGCGCTCGACCGGGCCGATGTGGACGGCGTGCTCGACAATATCGTGCAGTCGGTGGGCGAGGATGCCCATGCCCTGCTCAATGTGCTGCGCATCAAGACCAAGGACGACTACACTTTCCTCCATTCCGCCGCTGTCTGCACGCTGATGTTGTGCGTGGCGCGCCATCGCGGCATGGACGAGGCCGAGACGCGCGATCTGGGGCTTGCAGGACTGCTGCACGATGTCGGCAAGATCGGTATTCCCGACGAAGTGCTGAACAAGCCTGCGCGGCTGACCGATCCCGAGTTTTCGATCGTCAAGAACCACCCCGAACACGGGCACAAGCTGCTCGCAAGCGCGGGCGATATCGCGGCAACCGCGCTCGATGTGTGCCTGCATCACCACGAGAAGATCGACGGGACAGGTTATCCCTTCGGCCTGTCGGCGGAGAACATTTCCTTTGCTGCCCGGCTGGGCGCGGTGTGCGATATCTTCGATGCGCTGACATCGCAGCGCGCCTATAAGGATGCGTGGTCGCCGCAGCAGGCGCTTACCAAAATGTGGGCGTGGGAAGGCCACCTCGATCATGCGGTGATGGCCGAATTGATGGTGGCGCTAAACCTGTTTGCCGAGGGGCTTCTGGTGAAACTCTCGAACGACCGGCTGGCGATAACCCTGCACAACGACCCGCCCGGCAAGGCCGCGCCCGTGGTTCAGTTCTTCGCGGTCGAGGCCGAAGAGATGGTTGCGCCGCAAAAGATCATCATTCCCAACGACGGGAAGGGTGTGCGCGTGCTCTCGGTCGAGGAGCCGGGCGAATGGGGTTTCGACGATTGGGATGCGGTGCACAGCCGCGTGGTCGACGCCTTAGGGGCCTAGAAGTCCGGCGGCAGGAAGGCGTCCATCGGGCGTTCGGCCCCCGCCGTGCCCGCAATCACCCATTCGGTCAGCGCATAGCCGACAGGCGAATAAGCAAGCAGCATCGAGGCGACGAACACGCCGAGATAGATGCCCAGACCCCACCAATAGGCCGGATGCACCCGCCCGTTCGCACGGTAATCGGCAATCATCCCGATCAACGGGAAAATGCAGGTTGTCGCCACGGTAATCGTCCAGGAATAGGGGATCATCAGCGGCAACGGCAGCAGCCGCCCAAGCCCCGGCCCGGTGAGCACGGTCATCGCCACCAGCATCAGGCGGCGGTGCCAGCCGGTGTAGCGCCGCTGCCGCAAGGCCCACAGGCCGAGCCCGCCAAAGCACAGCAGCAGCGCCATATTGCTGATCAGGAATTCGTTGACCGGGAAGAAGAACGGCCCGCCCGTGCGCTGCGCCACGGTGATCATGATCGCGCAGCCCGCAGCGACCATGACCGGAATATAGATATAAGCCAGCTTGCCGAGCGTGATGTGCAAGGAGCGGTTGCCGCCTGCAATCGTCACATGCTGCGCAAGGTAAAGCGCGATCCAGCCCATGAAGATCGCGCCGTGGAGGTGATATTGCCACGGCACGGCAAAACTGGAGCGGCCCATCGCCAGCTGAACCGAAAATCCGGCAACGATGACCAGCCCCATGACGAAAGCCATGATGATGAAAAAGCGCGTGCCTTCGACCTTCGCGGTTCGCACGTCAGCGCTTGTAGCCATGGAAAATCCCCCTCCTGACCCTTGCGCAGCTTGTGCCGCAGCTTGCGCGGCTAGGCAAATCGGGTGGGGAAAAGCGCGCCTAGCGGGCGATGGTTTCGCCTGCGAATTTCACTTCGACCCGCGCCTGTTCGTAGCCTGCGACCTGCAAGGGCACGGCGAGGTTTTGGCGCACCGCTTCGCGTGCGGCGCTGCGGGCGAGGTTCAACACCTCGGGGTTTTTCGCGAAGGCCTGCGCCTTTTGCGCGGCCTCGCGCGAATTGCTTTCGGACAGCAATTGCTGCGATCCGCCCGTGTTGAACATGCCATCGGTGAAAATGCGCGCCGATGCTTCGTCGAGATTGGGCTGCGAGGTTTGCAACTGGGGCAGGGTGACGGTGAGAAGCTGTGCCTCTTCATCCCATGCGAAGTCGCTTGCGCCGATGTCCGACAGGTCGAGCCGGTAGTCGATGCTGGCCGGAATGATCGCCGCCTGACGCACGCGGCGCACGGTAACGGGGCCGATCGTCTGTTCGTATTCGCTCTCGGCCACCACTTCGAAACGGCTGGCGAAGACGACCAGCGAGTTCTGCTTTTCAAACGCCAGCATAGCGCTGGCGACGGGATCGCCTTCCTCCTGATAGAAATAGGCGCGCCACCCGAGGAATAGCGTCGCGGCGAGCAAAAGCGCTGCGACCAGCGCCAGCGTTTTCTCGCCGCGCAGCGAAAGCATGCCGCCATCCGGTTTTGCCGGAGGGAACAGTTCGGCTTCGATCTCGGCCTGTTGCTTCAGACCGTCCGCCACACATCGCCTTCCTTGCCGACCAGACCGCGTTTTTCGAGGTCGATCAGATGCGCGGTGACACTCATTTCAGCGGCGGGGATCAACCGCTCGTCCAGGCCCTTGTACATCTGCGGGATGAAGGCGCTGACGGTGCGCGCTTCTTCGCCCAGCAGGCGCAGGATCTGGTTCTCGCGCTGGCGGCGGTGGCCGATCATGCTGCGCACCAGTTGGCGCGGCTTGGTGATCGCGGCGCCGTGAGCGGAATGGTAGATCACGTCCTCGCGCGCCTGCAGCTTTTCAAGGCTTGCCATGTAATCGCCCATGTCGCCGTCGGGCGGGATGACCACGCTGGTGGACCAGCCCATCACGTGGTCGCCGGTGAACAGCGAGCGCGATTCTTCGAGCGCGAAGCACAGGTGGTTCGACGTGTGCCCGGGTGTCGCCACGGCGGTCAGCGTCCAGCCCGTGCCGCTCATGGACTCGCCGTCCTCAAGCACGCGGTCGGGCGCATAGGTGGTGTCGAAAGCCTCGTCGGCTCGCGGCAGGTCGGTTCTGAGCACAAGCGGCGCGCAGCCGACAACGGGCGCGCCGGTGCGCTGCGAGAGCGGGGCGGCGGCGGGCGAGTGGTCGCGGTGAGTGTGCGTGCACATGATCGCGCGCACCACGCGGTTGTCGATGGCCGCCTCGATCGCGTCGATATGCGCCGGATCGTTAGGGCCCGGATCGATCACCGCACAATCCGGCCCGTCCTCCTGTCCGACCACATAGGTCTGTGTGCCGGTGTAGGTGTAGGGGGACGGATTGGGCGCGAGCACGCGCATCACCAGCGGCTCGACCTGATCGGCGATGCCCGTGGGCCACGGTTTGGGAGGTATGCCTGCCATGGCCTTGCATATGGCGAGGCCAGCGCACCATGTCGAGACTTGGCCCCTCTCGTGGCTTGGTAGGATCGTCGGGCCCGCTTGCGACACAGCGTGCGGCTGGGTAGTCCTGCGCGCTCAAGCAGCGAAGCGGTAGCGCAATTTATGTCCGACTACATTCTCGTCCTCGACGAAGGCACGACCTCCACCCGCGCCATGCTTTTTGCAAGCGATGGCGTCTTGGTCGCCTCGGCGCAGGAAGAACTGACGCAGCATTACCCGCAAGCCGGCTGGGTCGAGCACGATGCAGGCGAAATCTGGGCCAAGACGCTCGATTGCGCCAATGCGGTGATCCCCAAGGCGGGCGGTGCGGCGATGATCGCAGGCATCGGCATCACCAACCAGCGCGAGACGGTGGTGGCGTGGGACCGCGAGAGCGGCGAACCGCTGACCCGCGCGATCGTCTGGCAGGACCGCCGCACCGCGCCTTTCTGCGAGCAGCTGCGCGCCGCCGGTCACGAAGCGGAAGTGCAGGCACGCACCGGCCTGCTGCTCGATCCCTATTTCTCCGGCACCAAGATGCGCTGGATGCTCGACAATGTGCCAGAAGTGCGCGCTGCCGCAGAACGCGGCACGCTTGCCTTCGGGACTGTCGAAAGCTGGCTGGTGTTCAAGCTGTCGGGCGGGGTAAGCCATATTTCGGATGCCTCCAACGCCAGCCGCACCTTGTTGATGGGGCTGGCCGATAGCGGTTTCGACAGCGGTCTGTGCGAACTGATCGGCGTGCCTTTCGAGGCATTGCCGCAGGTCGTCGATATGTCGGGCGAGCTTGCTGTTACCCGAAGGAGCCTGTTCGGGCGCGAGATTCCGATTACGGGCATGGTAGGCGACCAGCAATCGGCGACCATCGGGCAGGCCTGTCTTTCGCCGGGCGAAACCAAGGCGACCTATGGGACGGGCGCTTTCGTGCTCACCAATCAGGGCGAGCAGGTTCCGACGTCGTCGAACCGTCTGCTGGGCACAGTGCTGACCCAGCTGGACGGCAAGCGGACCTATGCGATCGAGGGGTCGGTTTTTGTCGCGGGCAGTCTCGTCCAATGGCTGCGCGATTCACTCGGCATCGTAGAGGTCGCGAGCCAGACCGAGGGGCTCGCTCGCTCGATTCCCGACAGCGGCGGGGTGACGATCGTGCCTGCACTGTCCGGCCTGGGCGCACCGCATTGGAATGCCGAGGCGCGCGGGGTGATCACGGGCCTGAGCTTTTCGACTGGCAAGCCGCAAATCGCCCGCGCCGCGCTGGAAGCGATGGCGCACCAGACGCATGACCTTGCGAACGCCTTTGCCGCCGACGGAACGGCCTGGGGCACATTGCGGATCGACGGCGGTATGGCCGCGAACGACTGGATGGCGCAGGACCTTGCCGACATGCTCGGCGTGCGCGTCGAACGGCCCAGCTTTATCGAGACGACCGCACTCGGCGCAGCGATGCTGGCAGCGGCAGGGGCAGGGCTCTACCCCGATCTGGCGAGCGCTGCGCAGAGCATGCGCGGGACGCTGACCACATTCGAACCTGCGATGGAAGATAGTGTGCGCGACGAACGTCTGACACGCTGGAAGAAAGCGCTGGAAGCGGTTTAGAACAAATCGCTCAGGCGGCGTTGCAGGCGGCTGTGGATCGCACGCGCCGGCGAAGCCATTTCAAAGCCGCTGCGCCATGCCTCGTCCAGACGGGCGATGCGTTCGTGCAGCCGTTCGGTCTCGGCAATCAGTTCGCAGGTTGCCGGTTCGAGCACTTCGAGTGCCTTGGGATCGGCTTGCCGGTCAGGCGGCAGCGTGCCGTGATTGCGGACCTGGCTTTCGGACAATTCGCCCGAAAAGAACGCGCGCTGGTTCAGCAGCCACGCAAGGATGTGCATCATCCGCGTGGTGGTCTTCAGCCCCTCGGTCGAGAGCGCGAGGCGCAGCGTCGGATCTTCGCCGGAAACAGGCTCGCGCGTGCCGAGCGCGAACACGGCGCGCACGTCGTCGGCGAGGACGAGTGCCTCGCTGTAGAGCGCCTCGATGATCGGGCGGGAAAGGTTTGTGGTCCTCGGCATTACAAGCGCGCGCTATTCTCCAAAGCGCCGCGTTACCAGCGGCCCATGGTTACTATCCCTGTAAGATTTATTGACGTCCCGTAGCGGTACAGTATCGGGCCGGAATTAACGAGAGGTTGCGCTTGGCGAAGCGCCGGCAGAACGCTCCGAAACGGAGCAATTCGGGGCGCAGCCAAGCAGGCCAACGGCCTGTATCCGCACAGCAATTCAGGCGATGATGTCGGGCAGCAGCGTGTCTTCGATCAGCGCGATCTGGTCCTTCAGGCGCAGCTTGCGCTTCTTGAGCCGCGCAATCTGGAGTTGGTCGGTCGAGCCGGCTTCGGTCAACGCGCTGATCGCCGCGTCGAGATCGCGGTGTTCTGTGCGCAACAATTCGAGCCGCTTGAGGAGCTCCTGCTCATTCATAGTGTCAACGAATCGCCCGCTTGCCCAGTGTCGTAGGGCGTGTTTCATGGGGCAAATTTCGTCGCTCTGCCACGGGATTTTCGCGCGCCTGTCCGACCCGCTTAGGGAATCGTCCTGAGTAAGCGCCGCAATTCGCCTTGAAAATTTGCGGATGCATCGATTCATCTTTCATCAGGGCTTGGCAAGCTAGCCAAAGATGTGATCTGTTCTGGATCTGCGGCCCGGCCGCTTTGATGCCGAGTCGCTCCCCGGGGGTATCCCCCCGCACACATATAGGAGACCGCATATGGCATCGTCCGCAGCTTCATCTCACATGAATGCTCTCCAGA